>CAYGSQ010000097.1:1408-9631 GCA_964352435.1 uncultured Gammaproteobacteria bacterium
CCGTCCCTGCGCGAAAAATCGCGCAAGCTCGCTCCAGCCGATGCGGGCGGTTTCCTGACTGAGCTTGAAATAGTGCTCGCTCGGGCGCACAACAGAGTCTGACACCTGCAAAACCTCACGGTAAACTAAGCTCTAATCCTCACCATCGTACTGAACGACGCGACACCATGACAGAAAAACCACCCGAGCCCCGGGTCGAAATCCTGCTGAAGAGTGAACAACCTGGCAATGCCCGCCCGGCGTCTGCCGCGCGCGCCGTACCCGGTCGTCGGCGCTGGTTCGCGTATGTCATGCTCGCGCTGGTCTACGCATTGATGCTCACGGTGTTCAACGAATCCTTTGCGCCGCGCGTCGAATGGGTCGACAGCGCAGGTCGCACCATGCTCGAAGATCGTCCGGTATTCTGGCCGCTTATTCTGTTCGCGGTAATCGGTCGCCTGGCGGTGGGCCATGCTGTGTGGTTTCCCGATTTCTTTGACCCCAGCCGGGGCTTTTTTCCGCTCAAGGAAACGCCCCAACTTCGGCGCAAGCGCACCATTTTTCGTGTGCTGTATGCCGTAGGTATCGGTCTGGGCGCGTGGACATTGGTCAACAACCTGGCGTTGGCGGATGTCTACGGCATCTTCCGCGCGGTGGCGTTGGTCATTGCGATTGTTCTCGTGGTCAGCCTGGTGGCGCGCGTCGCCGTACTATCGTTGCTCTCACGACTGTCGTCGCAGGTGCGTCGCCCCTAACGCGCTTTTTTCCCGCGCGCCACTTCAGTCGCCAGCGCATCCAGGCGCGGCTCCCATAGCTGCCTGAAACCCTCAAGCCAGTGATCAACCTGCTGCAGCCCTGCGGTATCGATCGAATAAAGCCGGCGCGTGCCGGCGGATGCAACCTGCGCGAAACCGCTTTCTCGTAGTACTTTCAGATGCTGCGAGACCGCCGATTGGCTAATCCCAAACTCGCTGCCGATGATCGTGACGATGTCCCCCGACGAATGCTCAGCATTGCCCAGGACTTCAAGGATGCGCCGGCGCACCGGGTCGCCCAGAACGTCGAACGCGAGCATCATTCGCCCGCGTAAAACGCGCCGGTCCGCGCCGCCATGGCGCGAGCTTCGGCGGCGTCGGCACCCGACGCACTATGCGCATCGCCCCACGAGGCGGCGCAGTGTTTGGCAAACGCTTTGCCATCGTCCGAAACCATCCAGCTTTCATACTCGGCCACATCAATGGCGCTACCCTTGCTCGAGAAATGGATGCCCAGCGTGAGCAATCCCAGCTCCCATCCCACACCGGTCGCGCCGGGTCCGTACTTGTCCCAGTGCGCCTGCGATCCCTCGTCCACGGGCATGATGTGCTCCAGTGTCAGCGTCGTCGTCTCGCCGCTACCCGCCAGACGCACGATTACCCAGCTGACGTTGTCGCCAAACTCCCAAGTCAGTTGCAAGGTCGCGGGCGGTTCACAGCGCTCGATCACGCCGCCGGCATTACCTTCAAGTTGATAGCGCCCACCCGGCTTTAGCTCGCCGGTTAGCGGGAGGAACCAGCGCGCCAGGCGCTGGGGGTCGGTCAGCGCATGCCACAGATCGTCCGCCGTGGTCGCATAGTCGCGCACGAGCGTGACCACCCGTGCGCTCTGGCCATCGTGCGTGCGGCTGTGAACCTTGCGCAGATCCGCGCCTTTTGGGTCGCTAAACGACATTCAACGTGCTCCGGTATATTTTAGTCATCGCTAATATAAGTGATTGCTTATTTTTTGCAAGCAGCGCAAGGTCGCGACAGAGGGAGAGCCGGCGCCCCGGCACTGGTAGCATGCGCGCATGAACGAACCATCTGATCCCGCTCTCGAGGCTCTGCTGCGCCGCGGCATTGCCAAGTTGTCCCTCACGCTGCGCGACGATTCGGTCACAAGCCTGCTCGAATACCTCGCGCTGCTGCGCAAATGGAACCGCCAGTTCAACCTGACGGCGATCCGCGAGCCCCGCGCCATGGTTACCGAGCATCTGCTCGATGCCCTGTCGGTGGCCCACGCTATTGAGGGTCAGCGCGTTATCGACGTGGGCACGGGTGCGGGTCTTCCTGGCATGGTGCTGGCGATGCTACAGCCCGACAGGACCTTCGTTCTACTTGATTCCAATGGTAAAAAGACGCGTTTCCTGCGCGAAGCAGTACGCGTTTTGAGTCTTGGCAACGTTACGATCGAGCAAGGACGAAGCGAGGACTACCGCCCCGGCGCGGGCTTTGATACCGTGGTATGTCGGGCGTTCGCGCCCCTGCCACGACTCGTGGCCCTCGCGGGCCATTTGCGCGCCCCGACGGGCATCGTGCTTGCCCAGAAGGGCCAGCTACCCACCGATGAAATCACCGAGTTGGGCGACGCATGGCAGGTGCACAGCGCCGTGATTCACGTGCCGGGTCTGGATAAGACGCGCCACTTACTGACTTTGAGGCCGACGCCTACACCATGACCAAGATACTCGCAGTTGCCAACCAAAAAGGCGGAGTCGGTAAAACCACGACCTGCGTCAATCTCGCGGCGTCACTGGCGGCCACGCGGCGCGGTGTACTGCTGATCGACATGGATCCCCAGGGCAACGCGACCATGGGCTGTGGCGTAGACAAACACGATGTGGGCGCAACGGCCGGTGCGGTCATGCTCGGCGAAGCATCGTTGCGTGAAGCCATTGTGCGGGTTGAAGCACCGGGCTTCGATCTGGTGCCGGGTAACGACGAATTAACGGCTGCCGAAGTCACACTGATCAACGAGTTTGGTCGTGAGGTGCGCTTACGCAAAGCGCTGACCGATGTCGCTGGCGACTACGACTATGTGCTGATCGACTGCCCGCCATCGCTCAACATGCTGACCATCAACGCCCTGACGGCGGCCAATGCAGTGTTGATTCCCATGCAGTGCGAATACTACGCCCTGGAAGGTTTGTCGGCGCTGCTCACCACGATCGAACAGATTCGTGAAGCGGTCAATCCCGATCTCGCCATCGAGGGCATTGTGCGCACCATGTTCGATCCGCGAAACAATCTATCCAACGATGTGTCGATGCAACTGATCACGCACTTCGCTGACAAGGTGTACAACACCGTTATTCCTCGCAACGTGCGTTTGGCCGAAGCCCCGAGCTTTGGTTTGCCCGTTCTGTTGCACGACAAGAATTCCCGCGGCGCGCTGGCCTACCTCGCGCTTGCCGGTGAAGTAAATCGGCGCCAGGGCTTCCCTGTTCGCGCCACCGCCTGACTCTCGGTAACACACATTCATGGCTAAACGAAAAAGTCTGGGGCGCGGTCTCGACGCGCTGCTGGGATCATCCAAACCGGTTAAAGCGACACCGTCACCCGGACAGGCTCCGGCCGAAGCGGCGGCAGGCTTGCAGCGACTCGCGGTCGATTTGTTGCAGCGGGGTGCCATGCAGCCACGGCGCGACATGCGCACCGAGGAGCTGGACGAACTGGCGGAATCCATTCGCAGTCAAGGCATCGTGCAGCCCATCGTGGTGCGTGCGATCACAAAGGGGCGCTACGAAATCGTTGCCGGTGAGCGTCGCTGGCGTGCCGCGCAATTGGCCGGTTTGTCCGAAGTGCCGGTCATCGTGCGCGAGCTCAGTGATGCCGATGCCGCGGCTGTTGCGATCATTGAAAATATTCAACGTGCCGACCTCAACCCGATGGAGGAAGCGCGCGGTCTGTGGCGTCTTAAAGAAGAGCACAAGATGACCCACCAGGACGTTGCCGACTCCGTGGGGCGTTCGCGAGCGGCCGTTAGCAACCTGATGCGCTTGCTCGATTTACAGGACGCCGTTAAAAAGATGGTGGACGAGCGTCAGCTTGAAATGGGTCACGCTCGAGCGTTGCTCGGCCTGAGTGGCCCAAAACAACTCGCCGCCGCGCGTGAGGTGGTCAGTAAAGGCCTGTCCGTGCGTGCGACCGAAGCGCTGGTCAAGCAGCGTGCCGCTGGCGACACGAAACCAAAAGCAAGCGCGACCGTTGATCCAGACGTACAACGTCTCGAATCATCGCTTGGCGAAACGCTGGGCGCCACGGTCAAGCTGCAACAAGGCCGCGGCGGCAAAGGCAAGCTTACGATTAGCTACAACAGCCTTGATGAGCTGGACGGTATTCTCGAGCACATCAAGTAGCGGCGTCGCTGCCAAAGCCCGCTGCCGTGCTCGCTAAAAAATCTCCGCCAAAAAATTGGCCAGTGTTTGCCAGCTGCGCTGGTCTGCCGTTGCGCTGTACATCAAGCCCGAGTTGGGATCATTGGCGTTTGGGTTGGTGAACGAGTGCTTGGTGTCGCCGTACGCGTGCAGCTGCCAGTCGGCGCCTTTCTCGCTCATCTCCTTGCTGACTTTCAGCACCGACTCGGGCGGGGCCATCGGATCGTCCCAGCCATGCAGGATCAAGACCTTCGATTTGATTGCTGATGTGGCGTTCTCCGGCGGCGAAAACAGGCCATGGAAGCTGACGCAGCCCGCCAGATCGTCACCGCTGCGCGCTAAATCCAGGGCGCATAAACCACCAAAGCAATAGCCCATCGCGGCGATCTTGCTGCTATCGGCTGCGGCGTGCTTCGATCCGGCTTCGATGCCGGCGCGCAGGCGACCCAGAAGCTCCGATCGGTCGCCACCCAGAAGTGGGTTCATCAGTGCCGTATTTTCTTCCGGGCTGCTGCCTACGATGCCGGCGCCGTAGACGTCGATCGCGAAGCCGGCATAGCCAAGCTTGGCCAGGCGTTCGGCTTTGTCGTTTTCAAACTCGGCTCGCCCGCCCCAGGCGTGGCTGACGGTGACCAGCGGTCGCGGCCCGCTGTGAGCATCGTCATAGGCGAGATGGCCTTCGAAGGTTTTGCCGTTGTACTCATAGCGGATAGATTCGGTCACGATGCTCATGCACAAGGTCTCCTGCTGAATATTGTTGGGCGGGCCGGCAAATTTTTGCCACGCGGTCCGCGTTTCGTTGCAGTATACGACAGCGCAACCTTGGAAAGGACACACTCATGGGCCGCTGGCGTCCACCGCTTCCTCCATCATCACCCTACATCACGCCCGAAGGCTTCGAGGCGTTGCAAGACGAGCTCAAGGCGCTTTGGTTGCGACGTCGTGATGTCGTCGCCGCGCTGTCGGCGGCGGCGGCGGAGGGCGACCGGTCGGAAAATGCCGAGTACATTTATCGCAAGAAAGAACTGGGTGGTATCGACCGGCGCATTCGCTATCTGCAAAAGCGCACGCCGAACCTCAAAGTGGTGCGCACGGCGCCGGCCGCCGACAAGGTGTTTTTCGGTGCGTGGGTGACGCTTGTGCGCGACGACGATGAGGAACTGACCTACCGTATTGTCGGACCCGACGAGACCGATGCGCAGCGCGGATTCATCAGTCTGGACTCACCGCTTGCGCGTGCGTTGCTCGGCAAACCCCTGGATGCGGAAATAGGGCTTGACCTTGACGGTACCAGGCGTACCTTCGAGATTCTTACCATTCGTTACGCCCAATCTTGACTACACTCACCCCAAATTTTGTCACGCACCTGGAGTGCGCGATGACCGGCGAGCACCATCCGGCGCACACGTTGCACAACCTTTCACGCGAGGGCTGGCCGCTGGTGGTGCGCTACGATCTCGAGGCGGTCGCGGATGCGCTGTCCAAAGAGGCGCTCGCGCTGCGCGAGAGCACACTGTGGCGCTACGCGGAACTCTTGCCGCTGCGCGATCAGGCGCATCGCATCACGTTGGGCGAAGTGGTGACACCACTGGTCGATTTGCCCGCCACCGCAGCGAAGCACGGTGCGGCGTCTATACTGGTGAAGGACGAGGGCCGCCTGCCGACCGGGTCGTTCAAGGCGCGCGGTATTGCCGTTGCCCTGAGCATGGCGCACGAACTGGGCGTGACCAAAGTCGCCATGCCCACCAACGGTAACGCCGGTGCCGCGCTGTCCGCCTATGCGGCGCGTGCCGGTATTGATTGCAGCGTGTTTTGTCCCAGCGACACGCCGCTCATCAATATCGAAGAAACGGCTTTGCAGGGCGCAAAGGTTTACAAAGTAGACGGGTTTATCAACGACTGCGGGCGTATCGTTGGGGAAGGAAAAGCCAGCCACGGCTGGTTCGATTTTTCGACGCTCAAAGAGCCGTATCGGATTGAAGGCAAAAAGACCATGGGCCTGGAGCTGGCAGAGCAGGGCGGCTGGTCATTGCCGGATGTCATCTTTTACCCAACCGGTGGTGGCACCGGCCTGATCGGCATGTGGAAGGTGTTCAACGAGCTGCGCGACATGGGCTGGCTACGCGGGCCGTTGCCGCGGATGGTCGCGGTGCAGGCCGAAGGCTGCGCGCCCATCGTCAAGGCGTTTGAAGACGGCGCACGTCATGCGGAAGTCTGGCAAGACGCGCATACCGTTGCAGCGGGCATCAGAGTGCCGGCCGCCATCGGTGATTTCATGGTGCTCGACGCGGTACGCGAAAGCGGTGGCTTTGCTGCACGCGTATCGGACGAACATATCGACGACGCGCGCGCGCGGGTCGCCGCAAACGATGGTTTGCTACTGTGCCCCGAGGGCGCCGCAACGCTGGCCGCGTATGAAAACGCGTTGGCCGATGGAACGGTCCAGCGCCATGATCGGGTAGTGCTGTTTAACTGCGCCACCGGTCTCAAATATCCGCTGCCTTCAGCGGGTACGCCGTTCAAGGGATTGAACTTTATTGCATAGGACATGCATTTATGGATATCACGTACGCGACAAGGACAAAAGTGTCGACCCCACTCAAAGATCAGTATCAATTGATGGCCGAATACAACCGCTGGATGAACGAGCGTATCTACGCGGCGTGTGCGGCACTGCCTGATCATGAACTGCGCGAAGACCTCGGTGCCTATTTTGGCTCGGTGCTGGGCACGCTTAACCATGGTCTTGTCGGTGACACGATCTGGCTGCAGCGCTTTGCGGGGGAGGGACGACGGTTTGCGTCATTGGCTATTGTTGAAAGTCAGCCAGCCATCTCGCAACTCGACAAGCGTTTACACAACGAGTTTGCTGCCCTGTCACGTGCGCGCAGCGACATGGACCAGATTATCGTCGCGTTGTGTCGCGAACTGAAGGAACCGGACTTTGAGCGACCGCTGAGCTACACCAACACGCAGGGTGTGCCGGCCACACGCAAGTTCGGTTTCCTGATGCAGCATTTCTTCAATCACCAGACCCATCACCGCGGCCAGATTACGACGCTGTTGTCGCAGCGAGGCATTGACGTGGGCGTTACGGATCTGTTGGCACTGATACCGGTGCTGTAACAGCAGCCGTCAGGCTACTAAACCTCGTCGCGTTTTTTGGCGCGTGCCAGCATGTCAGTCAGGAACCGATAGCCCAGACCACCGGCGCTTTTCTCTACCGATTTTTGCAGCGTGTGCATGTCTTTTTCGTGCACCGCCGTCGCCAGCCGATTGGCGGTCTCAACGAACGCCTGAATGAGGTCGGGGCCGTGCAGATTGTTGGTCTGAATTTGCGCCAGCAGGTCAAGATCGATATGCAGTACCCGGCCCATCGTCGACAGCGTTGCGCGTGAATTGGGCGAGCTGAAATGATCCAGCGTGTCCGGCGAATCGAAATGTCCGGTGATCACCTCGGCCAGCACCAGTTTGGTGAAATGCTCGAGGTTTTGATGCAGCGCCATCTGCAAGTCGTGATGCTGACAGTCGGTATACGTCACGCGCGCGCCGTGCTTGTAAAAAATATTTTCAAATTCTTCGCTGACGGAGCCCGAACGCTCGGTGCGCGTAAACACCACATTTTGACCTGCCAGTGACGGTGCTTGGGGACCAAACACGGTATGCATGCCAAGCACCTCGACGCCGTTGCCGGCCGCCTTTAGCATCGCCTCTACGGGTTGGGTCTTGATCGAGGTGTTATCAACGAGCAGCTGTCCCGGTCCGAGCAGCGGGCCGACCGCACTTATAATTTCTTCGGTATTGCGGATGGGCACATTGATGAGCACGACGTTGGCGTGCGCGACGCATTCCGCGTAAGTGAGATCGGTGTCCCGGCCAGCGATGAGAATGTCGTAGCCCGCGCCGCCCAGAATGTTTTTGAACCACTGGCCCATGACGCCGGTGCCGCCGATGATGCCGATTGATTTGATGCGCGGCTCAACGAAAGAGCAGCGTGGATAGCTGCCGAGCACTTTGACGCCGACTCGATCCGCACCCAGGGACCGGGCCAGCGCCGTCACACACGCCGC
>CAYGSQ010000098.1:0-9620 GCA_964352435.1 uncultured Gammaproteobacteria bacterium
GGGCCAGTCATTGGGCAATCGTCTGTTTCGCAACACGTTGGCCCAGACCGGCACCCTGGGTTTTGAAGATGTGACCGACGAGGCCGGTGTCGGGCTTATGGCTTACAGCATGGGCGCCGCGACCGGTGATGTAGACAACGACGGTGATATCGATCTGTATGTCACGAACTACGGATCAAACGTGCTGTACCAAAATAACGGTGACGGCACGTTTAGTGACGTCACGGTTGCGGCGTCGGCCGATGCGCCGAACTGGTCGATGAGTGCGGCTTTTTTCGATTTGGAAAACGACGGTGACCTGGACCTTTACGTATCGTCTTACGTCACCTACACGTTAGCCATCGATACGCGCTGTACGAGTGCCAATGGCAACCGCGACTATTGCGGTCCACAAAACTATCAAAATGCGCGCGACTATTTGCTGCGCAATGATGGGCAAGGGCAGTTTGAAGATATCAGCGCCGCATTCGGCGTAGACGACGTGCGTGGGCCTGGTCTTGGCGTGACGGCGGCGGACTTTGACGGCGACGGCTTTACGGATCTGTTCGTGGCCAATGACGGTGAAGCCAATTTCGTTTGGATGAACCAGGCCGGCGAGCGTTTTGAAGAGACGGGACTGATGTCAGGCACCGCGTACAATCGCGACGGCTCGCCCGAAGCCAGCATGGGCGTCAGCGCGGGCGACTTTGACGGTGACGGCGACGAAGATTTGTTCATGACCCACCTGATTAACGAGACAAATACGTTGTACGTTAATGACGGGCAGGGCAATTTTGACGACACGACGGATCGATTGGGATTGGGCTCTGACAGCAAGGCCTATACCGGCTTTGGTACGGCGTGGTTCGACTACAATAACGACGGCTGGCTTGATCTGTACATTGCCAATGGCGATGTGAAAATTGAAGAACAGCGCGCGTCGCGCGGCCCGTACGCGTTTGACCAGCCCAATCAACTTTTCGGCAACGAACAGGGGCGCAGCTTCGCAACCGTTGCGGCAGGGCCGGCGTCTACCCTCAGCGAAATCAGCCGCGGTGTGGCGTTTGGTGACTTTGATCAAAACGGGACGACGGATTTTGTCGTAACCAACAACAGTGGGCCGGTGCGCTTGTTTATCAATAGCACGGCGCAAGACAATGCCTGGGTGGCGCTGACGCTGGTAGGCACCACGTCCAATCGCAGTGCCTACGGGGCGCGCGTGAGGCTGACCGCCTCTGACGACAGCGTGCGCTGGCGACGCGTGCACAGCGACGGCAGTTACCTGAGCGCCAGCGACGCGACGCTCAACGTCGGATTGGGTGCGGCCGACGGTGCGGTGACGGTTGATGTATCGTGGCCCTCCGGCAAACGTGAACGCTGGTCAGACATGACGCCGCGTACCCGACATACCTTGACTGAAGGCCAGGGGGCCAACATTCCAACACCATGACCGCGGTAAATTTCAGAAAACGTCAGAAGGTCGGCAAGTACCGAATCGAGAAACGCCTGGCCTGTGGGCCGTATGCATCTGTGTACGCGGCGTTGGATACGATTGAAGGGCAGCGGGTCGCGCTCAAGATTCCAAACGGTGATCCAAACGACAAGGGCGAGCTGGAAGACTTCAAGCGCGAAGCGCGTTTGGCGGCACGGCTTTATCACCCGAACATACTGCCACTCAAAGACGCCAGCTTTATCGATGGGCACTTTGTCATCGTCACGCCATTGGGCGATGAAACCCTGGCCAGTCGCATGACGCGACGCATGTCTGTCGCCACCATGATTAGCTTCGCCGAGCAGTTACTCGACGCGCTGGCCTACGCCCACGACGAACGGGTTTTGCATTGCGATGTGAAGCCTGAAAACCTGATTCTGTTCGGCAGTGACGACCTGATGCTGGCCGATTTCGGTATTGCGAAAACCGCCTTGCGTACCATCAAGGCGTCGGGTTCGGGCACGCTTGGCTATCTGGCGCCAGAGCAGGCGATGGGGCGTCCGTCGCCGCGCTCAGACGTGTTTGCAGCGGGCCTTTTGATGTACCGCATGTTTGTTGGTTGCGTGCCGGAATGGCCGTTCGACTGGCCGCCCAGCGGCATCGAGCGTTTGCGTGCGCGCGTGTCGCCGGACATGGAAGCCTTTTTCCGTCGGGCGCTGAACGTTAAACCTGCCAAGCGCTTCAAAGACGCACAACAAATGTCCAATGTGTTTCAGGATCTGAAACGTCGCGGGCGCATTGTTAAGGGCGTGCGTAAACAGCGCGCAAACGGCAAGCAGGCCGATTGGCAGGACGTGCGCCTGCGCCAGTTCAAAAAACAATACGGTCGCGTTCTCGAGGCGCACCATGAATGCCACGCGTGCAAAGGACCCGTTAGCGAACGCATGGTGGGTTGTCCTTGGTGTGGCATCGAAATCAAAAAACACCGCGGCGACACACGACTGCCCGCACACTGCCCGACCTGTCAACGTGGCACCAAGCTTGACTGGGCTTACTGTGCCACCTGCTACGGGCCGGGCTTTGAGGTGGAGACGACGCGTCGTTACGCCGACAAGCGCTATACATCGACCTGCCATCGCAAGAGCTGCGGCGGGCCGCTGATGCCGTTCATGCGCTATTGCCCGTGGTGTCATACGCGTACGCAAAAGAAGTGGTCGCTCGCGCACAGCAAGGATCGCTGCGGTCGCTGTGACTGGGGCGTAGCCAAAGACTTCTGGAAGCACTGCCCGTGGTGCAGGAATTCCTTGTGACGGCTGCGCTCGCGCCCGCGGTTGCCGTGACGGACGAGTTGTTCGTGCAGGCCCATATGGAGGAGGCGCAGATATTTGATGTGCCCGGTGGGCAGGTCGCGGTATTTGGCCGCGTAAGCCCGGATAAGGACACGCCCAACGAAGATTGCATGGCCGTTGTCTGCATGCACGACATGATGACCGTGCTCGCCGTGGCCGACGGTCTGGGCGGCAGCCGCGAGGGAAAAGAGGCCTCGAAAATGGCCGTGCAAGCCCTGCGCGACAATCTGATTGAGGCCGGGCGCGAGCGCTCGTCGCTACGCTCGGCGGTGCTCAACGGATTGGAGCGTGCCAATCGCGACATCATCGAACGCGGCATAGGCTCAGCGACCACGGTCGTGGTGGCAACGATCGTTGGTGATTTTCTGCGCGCCTATCACGTGGGCGATTCGGGCTTGCTGCAGATTGGTCAGCGCGGTGTGCTGCGCTATCAGACCGTGGCGCATTCTCCTGTCGGCTTTGCCGAAGCCAGCGGCATGCTCACCGAAGAAGAAGCCCTGCATCACGACGAACGTCACTTGGTATCCAACACGCTGGGCGTCCAGGAAATGAGTATCGAGGTGGGCCCGGCGATCAAGCTCAACCGGCGCGACACGGTGTTGCTGGCCAGTGATGGTTTGTTCGACAATCTGCGCACGGATGAAATTGTTGAGCGCGTAAGAGCGGGCGACTTGCGAAAATGTGCTGATCATCTGCAATCGAGCGCGCGTCATCGCATGAATACACCCGAGTCCGCGCAGCCCAGCAAGGCGGATGACCTGAGTTTTATTCTGTTTCGACGCACCCGTTGAGCTACAGGCACCGTTCCTTACCCGCGATTTTTCAGGCCAAGTAGACGAAACGCAGCGAAGTGGTTGAGTGCGCGGCAATTGCTTGCGTGCCGCGTAATGGTCACAGGTTTGTCACATGTTTTTGCCAGACTCCATCCGTTGAAAAGACCGTCACCCCACGTCGTTTTGTTTGAACGGCGTCACGGTTTTGGCAGGCACTGCGGAGTACAACTAAGGTCATGGACCCAAACACTGCTTTCTACATTGTCTCAAGCCCGCGCCCCGGCGCACGTCAGATTACCCGTCAGGTCAGCCCGTATTTTGAGACGCTGCATCACGCGGTGCGCGCTCTGAGTTTCTTGCGGGATCGGCTGCCACGCAACGAACAACTGCATATTGAGCACGGCGACCGCCCGCAAGATTACGACGCCTGACCGTGTTCAGCCGACGTCGCGTTGCAGCACGCACGGTGCTGCGCATCAGCGTGCGTCTTGCGCCGGATTTGCTACACTGAGCCTATGACCTTGTGTGGTTTCGGGCCGCGATCTTCGCGCGGCCAGAATGCTTTCCTGCCAACTGTCGCGCTCATCTTGGCGTCGGTTTTGCTGTGTGCGATGTCTTCGTCCGCAGATCAGACTGCCGCTAACGGCGCATGGACCGCCATGACCATTGACCAGGGCAGTGTGCATTTCACGGGCTATGTGGGCGGGCAGGAAGCGGACGTGCGACTTGGTAGCGCGTCACCCTCGAACGCGATCAGGGAAGCCTTTTTCTTATCGCTGGCTGTGGATGCGGTGCCGTCTGAAAATGTCGACACGGAGCCGCCCGTTAGCGAGTTGCCGATATTAATAACTAGCCGCAAAGTCGCATTACCCAGCGTCTATCGGCAGCAAGTCGTCGCGTTTGATGTGCATGCCGGCCGCGATTTTTTTTCCGAATCCATTGTGCAGTTGGACTATCCGAATAAACGGATGCGTATTCTTGATGAAGACGCGCTAAAGCTGCGTGACCTGGCCAACGTACCGGCGCGCCGGGTCGATCGCGATATCGGCACACACCTACAAATGCAGATATCCGGGCAGGCGGTCTGGGCGGCCATCGCGACCGAGTACTCCGGCGCGTTGATGATTCCGCGGGCTTTGGCACTCGAGCATGGCTGGATTGCCGACGAGCCAGTTGAACTGGGCGCCATTGTCGACGAGCGCGGCAGTGAGCTGATCAGTGAGGGCGTGACCGTCGACCACATAGATCTCGGGCCCTATCGCGTGGCCGACGTAACGGCAGTTATTTTGGAGGCGGGCGAATCACCTCTTGCCGGTCCCGACGAACAAAGCACCGTCATAATCGGTAACGACTTGCTGCGCTATTTTCAGATCTCCATTGATCTCGATCGCGCGTATGTCCACGTCCAGACACCGTAGACCAAGTCAAAAAAAGAAGCATTGTCAAACGCCTGTCACTACGATATCTTACGTACTACGAAGATAACTGTAGATTAAGGGAGTGCTGTCGCTGTGCCACGATTGGCTTGGGTCTTGATTGCCGTGGGTCTGCTGCTTGCACCAAGTGGGCGGGCCAAACCGGCCTATGACTTTGCACAGAACGTGCTGACGTTCCCCGCTGAGCGCCATCCGCTGTGGTCAAAGATGATGGCCCAGCACACGCTGGAGCGTGCTGCACTCGACGACTGCCTTGCAGATCGCGCCAAGTGCCCGAGCTACCTCAAAGGGCTGCGACGCCTCGTCAAACGTGCCGACGGCCTCAATCCCCACGCCCAAATGGTGCTGATCAATCGGTTCTTTAACAAAAGACGTTACGTGGCCGATGCCAAGGATCCCGAATCGGGTGCCGGCTACTGGCATACGCCCACGCATTTTTTACGCGAAGGCGGGGACTGTGAAGATTACGCCATCGCCAAGTATTTCACGCTTCGTCAACTGGGATTTGCCAAAGAAACGCTGCGCATAGTCGTGTCCTATGACACGCATGCGCGAGACTTTCACGCGATGCTGGCCGTCAACATCGACGGTCGCAGTCACTTCCTTGAAAACGACAACACCATATTGCGTGGCGGAGAACAGCGCATTTACGCCGTGTCCTACGCCATCAACGAAGACTACTGGTGGGACCACGCCATTGATCAGGTAGGTAGTCGCTATTCCAAGTCTCTATAAAAACTCAGGGAGTACCCAACAATGAACAAAAAATCATTGCTGACGACATGCGCTTTGGCCGCGCTTATGAGCGCGCCCCAGGTGCTGGCTAACGACGTTGACCGCACTTCGGTGACCGGGTCACGGATCAAGCAATTGCCTTCGATTACCGTGCAGGATCCGGTGGCGGAAAAAGCACCGGTGACCGCAGATAATAGCGACCTCGATGCCACGCTGCAGGCCATTTTGGCAGAAGCCGAGGCCGCGGAGCTCGAAGACTAAACAAGGCGGTCGGCGCAACCCGCTGGCCGCACACCGCACGCAAAGCGGCGGCGATTTCCTCTGACAATCCGGGCAGGGTGCGTTGGATACGATTGCCGTCGCTTTGTTTATTTTACCCGCGTTGGTTATCTTGCCAGTGGGCTGCGGCTTGCGCCCGCCAGCTGGATCTATAGCCCTGTGACAACGCTCCACTCGCCCCTTACGTTGCCCTGCGGTGCAACGCTCAACAACCGATTGCTCAAAGCTGCCATGACCGAGGGACTGGCCGATCCGGCAGGAAGGGTCACCGACGAGCTGGTGACGCTGTATCGTCGCTGGTCGCTCGGCGGCGCGGCGGTGCACGTGACCGGCAATGTAATGGTCGATCGGCGCTACCTTGAGCGCCCGGGCAACATGGTGGTCGAGCACGATACGCCGCTGGATGGACTCAAGCGGCTGGCCGCCGCTGGCACCCAGGGCGGTAACCATCTGTGGATGCAGATCTCCCATCCCGGCCGTCAGTGCTCGCGCATCGTCAACATGAAACCCGTGAGCGCATCCGATGTGCAGCTAAAAATACTGGGTAATTTTGCACGGCCGCGCGCCCTTGCGGCAGAGGAAATTCCAGACATCGTGCAGCGCTATGTCGCGACGGCCGCCAAAGCACAGGAAGCGGGTTTTTCGGGTGTCCAGATCCACGCGGCCCACGGCTATTTGATCAGCCAGTTTTTGTCTCCTATCACCAACCGGCGCAATGATGAGTGGGGTGGCCCGCTCGAAGCACGGGCCCGCCTGCTGCTGGATATCGTGCGCGCCACCCGTGCGCGCGTTGGTCCCAATTTCGTGGTCGCGGTCAAAATGAACTCCGCTGACTTCCAGCGCGGTGGCTTTTCACCGCAAGACAGCGAACGCGTGGCGGGCTGGTTGCGCGAGGAGGGTATCGACCTGCTTGAAATCTCGGGTGGCACTTACGAGCACCCACGCCTGTTGGGTTTGACCGGCGACGAAAAAACGGCCGAGCAGCCAAAGGCCGCGAGCACGCGTGCTCGCGAGGCTTATTTTTTGGAGTACACACGGTCAATGCGCGCCGCCGTCGACCTGCCGCTGGCGGTAACCGGCGGCTTTCGTTCGCGTGCGTTCATGAATCAGGTTCTGGCGGACGACGAACTCGACGTCGTCGGCGTGGCGCGGCCTCTGTGCGCGAGACCGGATGTGCTCAATGCATTTTTGTCCGGGACGTTGGACCCATTGCCCAGTGACGAAATTGGTCAGTCGCTGGGTTCTGGCTGGCTCGGACCGACCAGCCCTTTTAACTCGGTGCGCGCGTTAAACGCACAAGGCGCGGTCGCCTGGTTCTATCGTCAGATTGTCGAGATTGCTCACGATCGGCCAGCACTCCAATCCTTGTCAACGTTCACCGCACTGCGCCGTCATTTCGTTGACGAGTACACTGCGGGTTTCGCGCGGCGCAAGAGACTGCGTCATGAGTCATAGGCCGGCACGCAGGTCGGTGCTGCCATGGCTGGGTTGCACGCTCAGCTGTGCATGGCTTTTGTCCGGATGCGCGTCACCGGGGGCGACCATTGTCGATGCCGCTAACGCGCCCGCCGATACGGTCGTGTTGATTCACGGGCTGGGTCGGCGTTCCGGTTCAATGAACAAGATCGCGGACGCGCTGCACGCGGACGGCTATCGCATTTGCCGCGTTGACTATTTGTCGACACGCGGTGGCCCTCCAGAGCTGGTCCGGCAAGTGACCGATGCGATACTTGATTGTGTGCAGCCGGGCTCCGCACTGCACGTCGTCACGCATTCATTGGGCGGCATTTTGTTGCGTGGGTTTGCCCTTGAGCACGGCGACAAACTGACGGGCCGCTCGGTCATGTTGGCACCGCCCAATGGCGGCAGCGAACTGGGGGATCTGGTGCAGCGCAGTGGCTTGCTCCGCGCAACGCTTGGACCAACCGCGACCGAACTTGGCACCGGCCCATTGAGCTTGCCCAATCGTCTCGGGCCTGTGCTGTTTGATCTGGGCGTGATCGCTGGTGATCGATCCTTGCATCCACTGGGCACGTTCATTCTCGACGGGCCAAACGACGGCACGGTTACCGTGCGCGGCGCGCGCGTTGCCGGGATGCGTGATTTTGCTGTCGTGCCTCGCGCTCACAGCTTCATCATGCGGGCGCCGGAAACCGTCGCGGAGGTCCGTGCTTACCTGGCCACAGGTTGCTTCAGCCGCCAACTGGAAGATGTTTCGTACGACAACTATTCACATTGCGCTGACAACACGAAAGCTGCCAAATAGCTTGTTTATCAGGGCGACAGATGATTATGTCGCGTCAAACCCGCTATCTTGGTTCAAACCTTCATTGCCGTGCTGACGTCAAAGTCTCCATAGCGCGCAATGTTGCGCGGTCGGGATTAACAGGGTGACAGGTGTGGCAGTGCAGGCAGTAAGCGCCGATAGAGAGCAAGAGACACTCTTGCTCAAGCGTGCGCGAGCGCAAGACGCCGGTGCCTTCGAGACACTGTACCGGCAGCACAGTGGCAACGTGTACGGCTTGTGCCTGCGCATGCTCAGTGATACCGGTACCGCAGAAGACTGCACGCAAGAGACGTTCGTGCAGGCCTGGAAGAACCTCGGCGCTTTCAAAGGTGACAGTGGCTTTGGTACCTGGCTGCACCGCATCGCCGTCAATCAGGTATTGATGCTGCGTCGGCGGGGCCAGGCTCAGAAACGCCATCTTGAAGCAGTCGGTCAGGACTGGGCAGTGGACGTTACCGCCGACCCCGTCAGTGTTAAGCCCGGTTCCCAAATGGATTTGGAAAAAGCCGTACGCAGTTTGCCGCCCGGTGCACGCGACGTGTTCGTGCTGTGTGCGGTGAATGGTTACAGCTACGAAGAGACGTCCGGTTTTCTCGGCGTCGCGGTCGGTACCTGCAAAGCGCAGTTGCACCGTGCACGTCGATTACTAAAAGAGCGATTGGATCCATGAATACGCAAGAATTTGAACAATGGCTGGAGCGCAGTGCTCGGGAGTTGCCGCAAAGCATCGACCTTGAGCGAGATCTGTGGCCTGACATCGAAGCGCAAATTGACAGCGCCAACGCCATGCTGGCGCCTGCCGGTCAATCACGTTGGTGGCCGTTCGTCGCGGGCATTGCGGCAACGCTTGTTGTGGCGTTGGCGATTCAGCCTTTGCGCCCACCGCCGGCAACCACAACGGTCGCCCAGGCTCCGGTTGTGTTGCTTGAACAGCCCGCGCCGTGGGTGCCCGAGATACGCCGTACGCGCAATCAGCTTAGTGCTGGCTATGAGGCCGGTCTGGACAATCTGCCGCCCGCGACGCGCATCATTGTTGAGCAAAACCTGACCCAGATTCACGAGAGTCTGGCGAAAATTCACGACGCCCTTGCCGAAGACCCGGGCAACCTGGCGTTACATCGACTTCTGGCTGGAACCTATCAGCAGGAAATTGAACTTATTAGCAAGATTGGCGCGCTGTCGTCACCGGAACAAGAGTTATGAACATCGAAAAAACATTTTTCCATCGCACCCCGCTTCTGCTCATGGCGTGCTTTGTTTGCGCGGCGTCGTTCGCCGATACCACGCTTGATGAAACGGCGACCATGACGGCCGAAGGGCGGGTGATTGTCTCCAACGTCGCCGGTAGCG
>CAYGSQ010000099.1:0-9521 GCA_964352435.1 uncultured Gammaproteobacteria bacterium
GTGCCGGAAACTGGCGCCCGCTATAAATCAGCAAGTCGTTCGGTGCCCAGTGCGCGGGAAACGCCACGAGTGGATCCTTGAATTGCCCACAGCGCCCCACCTTGCTGCCGTCGCCCCCGTACTCGGGCGCCAGCAGTTTCTGGCGCTTGAACGGATCGTAATAGCAGTATGGCCAGCCAAAGTCGTCGTCCCGTTCAACGCTCAAAAATTCCTCGGCGGGCAACTCAACGCGCTGCGCCTGCGTAAAGGTCTCCGGCCACAGCTCGGACAGCTGATCGCGCCCGTGCTGCACAGCGAAAACCTTGCCCACCGCCGGGTGCCAGTCATTAGCCAGCGCATTGCGGATGCCCGTGGCATAGCGCACGCCGTCACTGTAAGCATCCTGACCAATGCGATCTGCATCGAAACGCCATAGCCCCCCGTGCTCGCTAAGCTCCGGACACGGGTCCTGGCCCGGCACGCCTTTCGAACGCTGCGGTTTCTGACACGCGTTGGACGGCGCGCCCACAACGGTGATCAGCCCACCATCATCGTCGAAGATAATGGTTTTACTTGCGTGCGCACCCTGCTCGTTAAAGCCGCCGACCACGAGCTCCGGCGTTTCATCGGGCAGTAACTGCGCGCCGTCAAAACGATAGCGAAGTATGCGAACCGGTGTGGCGAAGTACAGATAGTCGTCACGAATCCCGATGCCCGTGCCGCCGGTACGGCCAAAACGCGCCTGCTCGTCTGCGATACCGTCGCCATCAAGGTCGCGCAGTGCGACGATACCCCCCTTGTCGCCGCGCAGGGCCACGTAGACGTCACCGTTAGCGCGCACCACCAGATGCCGTGCGCTGCCAAGGTTCGAGGCGAACTTCTTGGCGCAAAAACCGGGCGGCAAGGAAAGTTCGGTATCCGCTTCGCACACCTGAGTTGACGCGCGCGGCGCGGCGTCTTCGTTGGTTCGCGTTTGCGGACAGCCCACAAGCAAGACGCTGGCCAACACCAGCGCAAAATTAGGATTGAGCGCGGTCATGATTCACCCGTACAGGCACCAGTGGAACGCCGATCATACGCCATCAGCGATGCGGGCGGCCCACACGGGAAGCTCAGCATACGTCTGGGCGCGTGGCCTGGCGCCCGTGGGCACCAAGATCAAGGCGTACAAGTAGTTCAATAGCGCGTGCTATCAGGCCACTTGTGCAACGTTCAGATTGGCTTCCACGGACGCCAGGTCGCCGGTCGCGACTTGTGCAGAGCTTCCCTAACAGGCAGCGAGCTTGGCAAGCTTGGGCATACGATAAAAACGGCGCAGCGCCGATACGACGCGCGGCCGCCCACCAGCGCGCGGTTGCAACAGGCGGCAAAAACGACGCGCGGCGTCATTGGCAACGCGGTAGCGATCAAGCTCGTTTGGACTCAACGCCGCGGCAAAGTGCACGCGCTTGAACAGTCGATACCACAACGCTTGTACTTGTGGCGATGCACACTGGCGCCCAAGCAAAGCGTTAGCCACCACGAACTTGTCCACTTCAGCCTGTAACTCCAGCTCAAGGAGCGTAACCTTTTTATCGGCAGCGGCATTGCACGCAACGTAGGTAAAGTGGCTGACGCCTTCGAGCACCGTGCAAAAATCGTTGAGGTTACCGTCGTCCAATCGTGCAAACGGATTGCGCCGGTGCAGCCGCGCCAGTGAGTCGGCGGCAACATATAGAGACAATGAGAGCGCGTCGCCGTCGTCGCGAATCAGAAGCTTCTCAACGTTGGGGCGCCCGTGCCGGTCGAGCGACCCAACGACGGCTGGATCGGTGACCAGATAGTCGTCCACACGGACCGGTGCACTTACGTCATAGATCGTCTCGATCGTGCGCTGCAACGCCGCTGTCAGCGACGAGGCACCACCTGCTGCGCTCACTGATCCGGCCGTGTCGTCGATGCGATGGGTACGACACCGAGTTGCCGCAATTGAGATGCTGCACGTGGGCTACCGGTGCGCAGCCATACGTCGTACAGATGAAGAATATCCTGATCTGATTGTACGCAGCCGCTCTCGGCAATTTCATTGAGCACATCAACGAAGCGCTGAAACTTCTGCGCCAGTTCGTCAAAAATATCGCAGAACACGTGTGGCCGTGACGATCCACGCAAGGAATTGGACAGCGTGCCATACGCGTTGCCACCCATTGCGATGTAGTAATCAATATCAATGGGTTTGCGCGCAAAACTGCGCGCGAAAAAGCCGGCTACGAAGAGCGCTACGTCGCCGAGGCGCTGAAAGCGCTGGTCGCGTTCATTTTCGTTGGCACATGCGAGCGCATCGTCAAGCATCAACGCGAGGGGCCGGATTGCAACACCGTCATCGGTGCGCTCATAAAACTGGTCGGACCTGGAGAACGAGGTAAGAAGATTGACCACGTAGTGCGTGGTGTGCGCGTCCGCCTCAACTTGTTGGTTGTGCAATGCTGCTTCAATGGAGTCTCGAAAAAACTCCTGCAGATTGTTAACAGCGATGACTTTGCCACCGTGCCGTACTGAATCGAACCCCGTTGTTGTCATAGTCTGCCTCCGTCTTAACAGTTTTACTACGACGGCATATCACGTGCCACTACCTGGTTCACAAACTGGCGCAAATTTTTCTGTGCGTCAACCGTTGCACGACACGCGTTGCGGGGTTACTTTCGTTGGGATGGATTACGAACAAGACGACGCAAAAGACGCGACCAGCGATCTGGTCATTGCCAGTGAAGTACTGCCCGCGAGCATTCACGTATTGCCGCAGCAAAGCCGCCCGTTTTTTCCCGGGCAAGCGATCCCGCTGATCACCGACGAGCACTGGGCAGAAACCATCAACAAGGCCTACGCGACCGATCAGAAAATTCTTGGTTTGGTTTTAAGCCGCGGCGATCTCGATGACGACATGACGCAGCACGACCTGTACACGGTCGGCACGGCCTGCCGCATCCACAAGGTTCAGAAAGTTGACGAACAAACGCAGGTGCTGCTTGAAGGGCTGCAGCGTTTTCGCGTCGTGGACTGGTTGCGGCCTGCACCGCCGCTGCTTGCGCAGGTCAACTATCACCTCGAAACACGTTATCAGCACGTGGGTGAGGTCAAGGCTTACGCTGTCGCCATCATCAATACCATTAAAGAGCTACTCCCCCTCAACCCGCTGTACGCGGAAGAGTTTCGCGCCGTGCTCAACCACTTCAATCCCAACGAGCCGTCACAGCTGGCCGACTTCGCGGCCGCCCTGACGACATCGACCAAGGAAGAACTGCAGGACATTCTGGAAACCACGCGCATTCGACAGCGTCTTGAAAAGGTGCTGCGGCTGGTACACAAAGAGCTTGAGGTTGCGCGCAGTCAGGACAAGATTCGCCGACGCGTAGAGGAAAAAATACAGGGCCGTCAACGCGAAGCCATATTACGTGAACAGCTCAAAGCCATTCAGCAAGAACTCGGACTATCGAAAGACGATCGCACGGCCGAGCTGGAAGAATTTCGCGACCGCCTCAAGCCACTGACCGTGCCTGAAGGCGTGCAAAAACGGCTCGACGACGAAATGAAAAAGCTGGGTATACTGGAAACCGGCTCGCCGGAGTATGCCGTCACCCGCAACTACCTGGACTGGCTCACAACCATTCCGTGGGGCCTGCACAGCAAGGATCAGTTCAACCTAAAACGCGCCCGCGCGGTGCTCGATGCCGGCCACGATGCGCTGCAAGACGTCAAGAAACGGATCATCGAATTTCTTGGCGTCGGCATCATGAAAGGCGAAATTTCCGGCTCCATCATCTTGTTTGTGGGTCCGCCTGGCGTTGGGAAAACCTCGCTGGGCCGCTCAATCGCCGACGCGCTGGGGCGCAAGTTTTTTCGTTTCTCCGTCGGTGGCATGCGCGACGAGGCCGAAATCAAAGGGCATCGGCGCACCTACATCGGCGCGATGCCGGGCAAGATCGTGCAGGCACTCAAGGATTGCGGCACGGCCAATCCTGTGATCATGCTCGACGAAATCGACAAGATTGGCGCCTCGTTTCGCGGCGACCCGGCATCGGCTCTTCTTGAGGTACTCGATCCAGAACAGAACGAAAACTTTCTCGATCACTACCTCGACGTGCGTACGGACCTTTCAAAAGTCTTGTTCATCTGCACGGCCAATCAGCTCGACACGATTCCAGGCCCCTTGCTCGACCGCATGGAGACCATCAGTCTTAGCGGCTACCTGACCAGCGAAAAAATCGATATCGCGCGCAATCATCTGGTGCCGCGCGTACTCAAGCGCTCCGGGCTGACGTCGGCGCAGCTTAAAATTAATGATTCGGCACTGCGCCGCGTCATCGAAGGCTACGCGCGCGAAGCGGGTGTGCGACGACTGGAAAAGCGCCTTGGCACCATTGCGCGCAAGGTCGTTATCCAGATCCTCGAAAAAGCCAAAACCCCGATCAGAGTAGGCGCGAAGTCGGTCGAAAAGTACCTGGGTCTGCCCACCTACCAGCGTGAGCGGCGGCTTGAAGGCGTTGGCGTGATCACCGGCCTGGCGTGGACCCCGATGGGTGGCGCGACGCTATCCATTGAAGCAACCCGTACACACCAATTATCGCGCGGCCTGAAACTCACGGGACAGCTGGGTGACGTCATGCGCGAATCGGCGGACATCGCCTACAGCTATGTCATGGGCAAGAGCTCGTCATTCGGTATTACCGACGGCTATTTCGACAAGTCGCATATCCACCTGCACGTACCCGCTGGCGCCACGCCCAAAGACGGGCCGAGCGCAGGCGTCACGATGGCGACTGCGCTGGTCTCACTGGCGCGCCGTCGGCGCATCCGCCGCCACGTCGCTATGACCGGCGAGCTAACCCTGACCGGTCACGTACTACCGGTGGGCGGCATTCGCGAGAAGGTGATCGCGGCCAAGCGCAACGGCATACGAACCGTGATCTTGCCCGAAGCCAATCGTCGCGACTTTGAGCAACTGCTGGCACACATTCGGGCTGACCTGACGGCCCACTTCGTCGAGCGCTATGACGAGGTGTTTGAGCTGGTGTTCGACAAATAGATACTGCGCATCTTCAGGCAAAAAAAAGCCCCGCATCAAGCGGGGCTTTTTCGTTAGCTTGCCAGCGCGCGAATACGCTGTCGGCGTTGCCGCGCAAACATATACATCGCCATCAAGAGCAACATCGCAGGCACCGGATAGGCAACCGCGTAAACCACCGGCGTCAGCGCCAGGCGTGTCGCGGTGCGCGCACCTTCGTTGCGCGCGATGTAATCGGCCAGTAACGGCGAATTAGCGTAGTACAGCTTCACAAACTTGCGGCCGGCCCAGGTTTTGAGCAGCACGTTGTCACGGAAGTCGCGCAGCACCTGCACATTGGGATCGAGATACGAGCCGTAGGCCGCCGTGGCAATAAAGCACGCCCCGCTGCTGCCCTCGTCACCCGTGGCAAACGCAGGTGGGATGACCGTTTGCGAGCCCGCTGGCGCCGGTGGTGGCGGTGGCGCCGCCGCAGCCGTTGCCATGATTGGCACAATCGTGACCTGCTGACTGGTCCCACGCGATTGCTGACGCGTTACAACGCTATCGGTTGTGATCTGGACTTCAGCAGTTTTGGTACCCGCCGATGTTGGTGCAAAGCTCACGGTAATGGTGCACGAATCTGTGCGATCAACCGGCGCCATGCTGCAGTCTTCTGTCAATGAGAAGTCGGCCGCATCGGTACCTGCCAGCACGACCGATATGACCATCAACGGATCCGTGCCCGTATTGGTAATGTCGATCTCGCTATCGCTGGACTCGCCAACGGTGACCGGTGCTGTGCTGCTGCCAATTTCGAGTTCGGGCACTGACAGCTCAGGGCGGCTGCCGGCGAGTACGAAACCGGTCACAGCGACCGTTTGCTCTGGCTCGTCCACATCGTTGGAGGTAACGGTCACAACTGCCGTCTTGTCGCCCGCCGTCAGCGGCGAGAACGTCACTTCAACATCGCACGTAGTCATCGATGCGAGCGGGCCGGTTGTGCAGTCTTCGTCAGAAATGGCGAAGTCAGCCGCACCGTCGCCAGACAGCGCAACCGAGGCAATCGTGACATCGGTCGAGCCGGAGCTGACAACCATGAAGGACTCGGCCGCCGACTGATCGATTTCAACGGGTTGGTCGGCGCTGCCAATGGCCAGTGTTTGCACGGCGAGCGTCAGCTGCGGCCCGGCAACACCCGTACCGGCAAGCATAACCGCGAGCATCGGCTCATTGTCCGCGTCGGACGTGATGGTCAAGATTGCCGTGCGTGCGCCCTCTTCGGTCGGCGCCATGGAAACCATGACGGCGCAGGTCTCGCCTGCAGCCACCGCAACATTGTCACAGTCATTGGTCTGACTGAATTCGGCCGCATTGTCACCACTGATCTCAATGGCGGTGATGGTCAAGTCTGCGCTGCCCTCATTGGTCACCGTCAACACCTGCGTGTTGGACTCAGAAACAATCACGTCGCCGAGCTCGACCGGAGACGGTGCGGCCGCAATCAACGGGAACGTAATGGTCGTCGCCGAGCCTTGCAGCATCACCGTGACAGACGGCTCATCCGAGTCGTCCGACGGGATAGCAAAGTCGTCCATAAACTCGCCGTCCATCGTCGGCGAGAAAGAAACCATCAGTTCGCAGGTTTCACCGGACGCCACCATCGTGCCCGAACAACCGTCGGTCGTCAGCGCAAACGGCGCCGCAATCGCGCTGCCGTCAATCATGCCGATCGTCAATGGCGCACTGCCAGTATTGCGCACGGTTACCGTACGCATCACAACCTGGTTCGTGACACCACCCGGGATATCCACGATCAACGGCGTTACTTCAATTTCCGGGCCTGCGCCGGCGCCTTGTACCGTGACCGTTACGGTGGGATTCATTGGATCGTTGGACGAAATATCAAAGCTTCTGGTCTCGACCGTTTCCAGTGTCGGATCGAACGACACGGTAATCACGCACGAGTCGCCAACCGCCACAGGACTGCCGCTGCAGCCGTCGGCGGCAATTGCGAACGGCGCCGATGGCGCTGTGACCCCGCCGGGCGCAATAATCAGCGCGACGTCGCCGCTGTTACTCACCGTGACGTCCAACGTGTCAGAATCGCCAATCGGCGTGGTATCCATGAAGTCGACGGTGGTCGGCGCCACGTTGATCGTGGCGGCTAGTGCGTTACCCATCAGGACAACTGAAATACTGGCCGGGTCGTTGTTGGCCGAATCTACGGTAAACGAACCGCTGTCCATACCCTCTGCTGTCGGCTCATATTTTGCAACGATATCGCAGGTACCACCGCCCGCAGCGACAGGCATCGCGGAACAGGTTTCACTTTCGATTGAAAACGGCGCCATCAGGCCCATCGTGCCCAATGTCACGATGCCGTCGCCCAGGCCGTTATTCGTGACCGTGATGGTTTGCGTGGCCATTGCGCCAACCGCAACGTCATCAAAAGTCATGGGTGTGCTGACCGCAAGCTCTGGCGGAGCCGGCACAAACGTACCGGCAATGCGCGTAAACGTCACGACGCCGAATACCTGACCCTCGGCACTGGAGTCACTCAGATCAAATGTGACCACCGCGCCATTGTTACTGAACGGCGCAACGATAAACGTGAAAATCAAGTTGCCCGAGACAAAGTTGCCGTCTGACCCCACCATGCCCGAACCTTCAACTGTGGCGACCGATGGAGACAACGGCAGCGGATTTGCCAAGGTTGGATTACACAACTGGCCCACAGCGTTCGGCGGCGGGCAATCTGAGGTTGGGCCAATTATCGGGTCGGCTAGCGGGATAGCCGTCGTGGTGATCGTAAACGCGAACGGAACGCCGTCCGCTGGCCCGAACGAAAACGAGCCATCACCCTGAACCGGAATATCGATATTGCCCTCGACGGTCGAATTGACCGTGTTGCCAGAGCCACCGGTGGAGCCGCCCAGCGCACCGAAACTGTCGCACGTGCTGGTACAAAAAAAGATCTCGCCGTCGTAGACAAAAACATCTGCCGAAGCGTTCGGCACGGGCCAAACCGCCGCACTCAATATCAATACAATCGCGGCAACGTGAGCGCGCACAAATCCCGTCATGGTCTATCCCCTGTCGATGACTCAATTGATACCGGGCGTAGATTGCACTCGACGCGTCTGCGGATGCTTGTCGCCTAGCGATCAACGTCCTTGCTGATCAGCGGAATCAAGCGTCGTCGATGGACTGCACAAGCCTCTTCAAAAAAGGTGCGCAACCCGGGTGCCGTCCCAGTCTCCTGGTGCCCGTAACGGGCATCATTTATGGCGTCCACTATGAGACTGCGCTCCTGCACTGTCAAGGAGCGTCAGCGCCCGCAAACGCCCGATTTTCGGGCAGAAATAGAGGCTTAGACGCGGTTAGCAGGAATCGTGAAAAACCGTGTGCAGCCGCCAAAGCTGTGCGGTCGCGTACGCGCACCGGTTACCCCCTTGCTGCATTGCAACGACACCGCTATGATCCGCGGCGCTGTGCAGCGGGGACGCATTCACCCGATGCCAAAAGGCGAATCGGCGCACCCGATGACGCGTATCGCGACCGCGAATGGCCACGGCATTTACAGCAAGCTATGTTAAATTACAGACTTTCAACTGAGCGTATGACCGCGGGTCAAACAACGCGCAGAATGTGGAGAAACAGGAATGAAACACGTTATTCGCGCGACCGGCCTGATCGTCATCGCTTTGTTTGTCAGTGGCCAGGCATTTGCCGATGCGCCGTTTGTTGATGATCGGTGGTACGTGTCGCCCATGGGCACCTACATCTTTAAAGAAGACGCCGATCGCCGCACCAACTCGAGCGTTGGCGCCCACATTGGTGTGGGTCGTGGCTTCGCCGACAATTGGGCCGTTGAGCTCAACCTGATCGGCAATACCAGCGGTACTTACGACGAGGTCAACCAGTTTGGCCTCGGCGTCGACGTGCTTCATGGCCTCAATCAGTGGCGCCGCTGGACTCCTTATTACTCGTTCGGCGCGGGCGTGCTCAAGACCAACATCAAGGAAGCACCTGGTGCAGGCTTGAGCCCGAACAGCCAGGACGGCCAGAACGCGTTCGGCGCGCTGGCTGGCGGCCTGATCCGTGACTTCGGTACCGGTGGCGCGCAGTTCCGCACGGAAGTTCGCTTCCGTATGGACTTTGCTGACCCGAGTTCGTATCGCGACTGGCTGTTCAACGTTGGTTTTCTGGTGCCATTGGGCGACGCGCCAAAGTCCACAATGGTCGACGCCGATGGCGACGGCATCGCCGACAGCATTGACCAATGTCCAGGCACCGGCCCAGGCGTCGCGGTTGATGGCCGTGGCTGCGAGCTCGACTCGGACCGCGACGGCGTCGCGAATAGCCAAGACGCTTGCCCCGACACACGTTCCGGTGCGCGCGTTGACGCCAAAGGTTGCGAGCTCCAGGCCGACAGCGACGCAGATGGCGTGAATGACAACCAGGATCGCTGCCCCAACACGCCGCGCAACACCAAAGTCGACAGCTACGGCTGCAAGAC
>CAYGSQ010000100.1:0-9508 GCA_964352435.1 uncultured Gammaproteobacteria bacterium
AAGAAACCGTACTCCAGCCCGGACAAGGTCATGAGCGCACCAAAAGCGGCTTGAAAGACGCCGGAGATGACGAGTGCCAACGCCAGAGCACGCAGTCGGCGTCTACGGGTGGCGAGCAACAAGGTCAACGCGAACATCAGTCCGTAAGCCAGGGTTTTTAGCGCTGCTGCACGGGTGCCGGCAGGATCCAGAGACAAGCGCGGGATCGTTTGTGTTTCGCGGTATACGTTGGCCGCGTTAGGCGAGAGCATCTCCAGAAACCAGAGCGGCAAGGGTGCGAGCTGGAAAACGGTCCACGCCAGCAGCGTGGCAAAAAGAAACAAGGCGGGCCAGGCGCGGCGAAACGTTGGCGTTATATCGACGTGACCCGTGGCAAACAAAACCAGCCAGGCGATCGCCAGAGCAAATACGCACACCTCAAGAATTGACCACGCCCATAGATGGTTGCTGGCCACCGGCAGCGGGAGCCAAATAAGTAACAACACGAATGCCGCGAACAGGTAGCGGTCGAGGGGTAGACGTGACGTGGATGTTCGGGCCATCAGGTTGTTGCGAAACCTGGTCGTTGAGAATAAATCCAGGAGAAAGGCTGGCGCGATGAGGTGGGCGGTGCGTCGCGCAAAAAACGTGGACTAGTCTGAGGGGCTTGGATCACCACAATCTCGGTAACCGAAACTATTGATGTAAACGCCCGAATGTCCGTTACCGCTGCAATTATCGTTGTACTGGCCAGCGGGGTCGTCACTCAGACCGTCCGCGAAGCCCAATCCCAAATGCTTTTGCAATCGGCCATCGGCTAATGGCGTGGTGCCCGCGGCAAACGAGGAGGGTGCATCGCCATTGGTGTCATCGGTAGCGGCCGCATCGTCGTCTGTCAGCGTGTCGGTGACGACGGCCAGAAACTCCGTCATGTCATCGTCGGTGGCTTTATTGCCGCTGGTTGCGGCCACCGCTGTGTCATTGGCTGCGGACCAGGTTGCCGCGCCAAGGGCCAAAAGAATGCCCAATACCTCGAGACGTTTCACTGCTTCTCCTGTAGCTGAAAATACTCAGCTCTTGGTGTCGATTTCCGTTCGCCTTTCACCGGGTCCGCTGCATGACTTAACAGCGGCCTTGGGGTGGAAGATAACGGAACGGGTCTCCAATTAATGAGAGCCCCGTCAAAGTAACGGATAGCAGCATACCTTGCAGCAACCATGTGGCCAACTGCCATCGACTATTGCGACGTCGGGTTGCGCTCAATTTGGCTGCACAGCGCCGCAAAATGGGGTTGTTCGACGTCCCTCAATGCGGCATTTGCCGCACACATCGCAGGCCAGGCCCCGAGCGCGTCAACAATACGCAGGGTATTTCCCGGTTGGCGATGCAGGCCACGCTCCACGCTTAGCAGGACTTCACGTTGTGCGCGTGGCGACAGTAGTGCCCAGCTTTCGCTGCCAAGGTCGGCCACCAGTCGCTGCGTGTCATTTTTCCACGGACCAAAGCGCGCGGCGTTCGCGAGTGCGTTGCCGTATTGAGCATCCGCGAAGTTACCGTGTCGGTGATGCTCCAACGCCAGATTGCCCCAGTAGTATGACCAGGTCGGTCGGTGCTCGATGGCCCGTTGGAAATAGTCGGTCGCGGCTTGTGCGTGCGTTGCCGTTTGTTGTGCGTCGAGTTGATCGGCAAACAGCGTGAGCTTGAGCTGGTGGAGCCAGCCAAGTGCAGCCAGATACCGGGGGTTATCCGGCATGAAGGTTTCCGCCTGCGTAACACTGCTCGCAATGGCGGACCACTCGGCTTCATTGACGACATAGGCGTCGAAACGCTTCTCTTCAAGATAGTCGATGGCAGGGCGCGCATAAAGGCCTGACAGACCATTATTTACGGCGATCCAACCCGGCCATACCAGCAGCAGTGCCAGAGCGAGTGCGAAGACTCTGACGCGCAGCGATCGTAGAGATGTCGCGGCCGGCATGCTGTGTTAGTGCAAAGCTGCGGTGTGTGGCAGCGTCATATTGTGCACGCATGCTGCATCACCATCGATACCCGGTAGCAGGTGACGATGAAGAGCGATCACGAATTGGCTGCTTTCGCCCGCGCCACACGCACAGGCTGCTTGGTGCTCTTTTCGGGCAGGTAGGACTCGCCATAGCCGCCGTAGAAATCGTAGCGTTCTGCTTTGCTGACGTTCATTTGATTGAGCACGACGCCGGTGATCGGTGCATTGAAGCGCTGCAGTTGCCTGAGCCCGCCTTTGATCTGACGTATGGACGTTGCGTCTGACTTGATGACGTAGACCAGCGAATCAGCGTGGGTCGACAGAACCGCGGAATCGCTGACCGGCAAAATGGGTGGGCTATCAATAATCACACGATCGTATGAATTGCGCAGCACTTTGATGAGTTGCGATACGGCGCTCGACGAAAGTAGAACCAGCGGGTCGGGTGGGATCGTGCCGGTGCCCAACACGTCAAGATTGTATTCGTCGAGCGTGGTGATGCAGTCCGTGATCGCGGCTCGCCGCGCCAACAGCTCTGACAGGCCTGGTTGCGCACGATCCATTCCCAGATTGCTGGCGACACTGGGATGCCGCATGTCGGTATCAAGAAGCAAAACCCGCTCAACCTGCGCGAACGCCAGCGCAAGGTTCATGGCGACGGTAGACTTGCCTTCCGAGCCGATGGAAGAGGTCACCAGAATGATCTTGTGCGGGTCGTCGATGTTGGCCAGGGAAATACCGGTGCGTATGGTGCGGATGGCTTCTCCAAACACTCTTTCCGAATTGTCGAACAGCGCGAGTCCCGCTTGCTTGCGCGCTTTGCCGGTGAGCAACGGCACCATACCAAGCAGTGGCAGGCGAATCTTTTCCTCAACGTCGTCTGAATTGCGCACCGTATTGTTAAGGCGTTCAAGCAAGATGGCGGCACTGAAGCCGGCTAACAGGCTGGCGATAAATGCCAGTGCGATCGCGAGTTTCTTGTTTGGTTTAATTGGCCATCTGGGCACGACGGCGGGTTCGACAACGCGCGCATTGACCGTTTTTAGATCGCCCGTTTGCGCGGTTTCGCGCATGCGACCGTAGAACAATTCATACAGCTGACGGTTGGTTTCGACCTCGCGTTGCAGGCTGGCCAAATCGGCCCCTTTACGCGTGACGGCTTGATACTGTTGCTTGGCACTGTCCAGTTCAGCTTCAAGTGCCGCTACCTCCGACTGGGCGGCGCGATACTCAACGCGAATGGCGCCCGCGACGTCGCTCTGTTGCCGTTCCAGATTCTGGGTCGCCTCGAGCAGATCAGACTGAGCCGCAATCATTTTGGGGTGTTTGGGGCCGTAGCGTTTGCCAAGTTCGGCCACCGTTTGTTCGGCGGCGGCCTGGATCGCGCGAAACTGCTGAGCCGCCTGATTGTCGAGGACGGCGGGGACGCTTTCAATGGCACCAGGTTGGCTGCCGTACACCTGCAAGTAAGAAATTCTGGCCGCTGACAGCTTGCGTTTGGCATTGACCAGGCGCGTGCTCAGGTCGTTAATCTCAAGATTGGACAGAGCCTGATAACCCTGTGCGTCAATGACTTTCTCTTGCTCACGATAGGCTTGCAGCTGCGCCTCGGAGTCCTGCAGGTTCTCACGCAAATCCGCAACGCGTTCGTCCATCCACAGCGATGCGGATTGGGTGACCGACAGGCGCGCGTCGAGCACACTCTCAAAGTAGGCTTCGGCGTGTGCATTGGCAAACTTGGCGGCCTGATACGGATCGTCTGACGCGAAACTGACATTCACCAACTGCGTGCCGCGTACCGGTGTGATCGACAGTTGGCCCAGATAGTCGTCAACCTGAGCCTGTGCCGGGTCGCTGTTTGCCTGACCGCCTGATGTTGCGGGTGCTTTGAAAGGGAGCCAGGCACGCCAGTCGAAGCCGACGCTGGTTGATGCGGCACTTGGTCTCGGCGCACCGTTGGCCGCGACGACTTTACTGGCAATGGGTCTTGATCGCAGTATTGCGACCTGGGTGTTCAAATAATTTTGGTGGCGTGGATCGATGCTGACCACATCTTCGATTGAAACAATGTTGGCTTGTTCGGACTGAATGTGTACCAGCGCCGTCGCCTGGTAAATGGGCGTCATCGCGAAAACTACCAGGGCGGTGAGCAGCGTTGTGATGAAAGCAAGCGAGAGGATCGCCCACTTGCGACGACTAAAAACATTCCAGAGTTGGCGCCAATCAAGCCCGGAGTCGTCAAGTGCCCAGTCGTTCTGCATGCGAATACTCTAAAAGAAACTCTGTGGCACGGTAATGACATCGCCCGCATAGACGGGGTCTGACATTCGGATATTTACCGATTTTCCCGTGGCGTCGTTCGCCCGCTTGGCAGCTATCTTGTTACGTGCGGCACGTGGACTTAAGCCGCCCGCGAGCGCCAGTGCTTTTTCCAGTGTCAGTCCCGGCTGATAGGGGTATCCGCCCGGACGGTTCACCTCGCCGTTGAGAAAAAACGGACGATACTGTTTTATTGAAACGGTGACTTCCGGTTTGATCAGATAGTCGCCGCGCAGGCCGTCAGCGATACGTTTTTCCAGCTCGGCCATAGTCCGGCCTGACACACGCACTTCGCCAAGAAACGGGTAGTTCAGCGCGCCATTGTCGCTCAGCGTAAATTCCATACTGAGGTCCGGTTCACCAAAAACGGAAATGGCCAGTTGGTCACCGGGTGCAAGCACGTAGCTGGTTGGTTGTTGCGCCATCGTCAGCGACGCGAGCAGGAGCAGCGCGGTTGCTCCCAGATATCTCAAAAAGTGCATTTTTTCATAACCTTGAGTCATTATATGCTGGTGTAGACTAGCATCATCTGCTGACGTTCACGCCGATACTAAACATATTGCCGTCATAGCTGAGCAGGTCCAGATCGCTAGCGCTTGAGCGCCATTCGTAGCCTGCCTCCCAGGTGAGCCAGCGCCCACGGGGTACGCGCAGGCCCAGGTAAACTTCATTGATATTCTGGTTGCGCACCGCGCTAATGAAATCGAATTTACTTTGCGTCCATTGAACGACGGTCTCGAAGCCCTGGTTCCATTCATGGGTCCACCCAAGTTCGGATACGATGCTGTCTATGAATGCACCGTCGTCAAACGCTTCCTGGTTGATGCGTGACGTGACGAAATCGACGTGGGAGTACTCTCTTGGTGACCAGCGGATATCGATTTCCCATGACGGGTTGTTGGCCGTGGTCACTGCCGGGTCCTCGAAGCGACGCTGTTGCACGCCAAGACGCACCGAGCCGACCGTCTTGGCCGTTGCCGCCCAGGTCACACCAAGCAAGAGACGCCAGTCTTTGCCGTCACGAGAGATGCCGCTTGGTGCCGCTGCGTCAAATCCAATGTCGGTGAATACCGCATCCATGACAATGGCCGTGCGCTGGTGAAACTGTAACGATAGTCCCGTGCCCGCGGTCGTGGTTGCGTAATCGAAGGGCCGCGTACGTACAAAATTGTTGGTGTGCTTGCGCCGGTCTCCGCCCACACTAAATCTCAGCCGCCCGCGATTGCCGTCCGCACCGTAGCGAAATTTGGCGCGCCATTGCTGATGGTCAAACTCGTCCGGCTCGGAGGGGAAATTGGGGGAGTCGGGGTCGAGACCGCCGGTCTGATCTGTGCCGCGCCCGCGGTGTCCTCTGGCGGTTGTCGCGGCAATGTCGAGTCGACCGCGGGAGCCAAACTGGAGCCGTCCAAGGCCGCTCAGACTGTGGTCATCATAGTCGTTGGCTGAGTCGTCAAAAAAGTGGGCGTAATCACCCTGATAGAGCACGGCGAAACGTCGCGATGCGGGGCGCGTGGCGAGTAGCAGGGAGGGAGTCACAACGCCAATTAATGAGGAAAATTCATCGTTTTGAGTGTTGTAGATGTTGGAGTCTCGGCCCAGCAGGACCCCAATTGATGGCAAAACTGCCGCGCCGGTTCCAAGACCCAGCTCGGTTTCGGTGCTTAGCTCAACGGCCGCCGCAGCGCTCGCTGCCCAAAAAAGCAGCAAGAATACGGGAATAGCTGGATTGCACCGTAACCTCATTGAGCTGACATACCTTATAAATGCGAAAGAATTCAGATGTCGACATTACCCGGAAATAAGGTAAATTGACAGCGCTGTCATTTGACGTTAGTGTCAATCTATCTCGGGTACGATTTGTGACGATAACACAGGCTCCGGGCCTTCCGTGCGTGCGTACTGCACGCGGTGAGGACGCCAGCGACCATGCGCCGCTGACTGAGAAAACGCCAATCTCACGCGACCTGCCCCTGGGTTCTCTTACTAAAGAAAGATCGGGCGAATGGAGCGATTTTGAACGAAAACGACCACAGCTGGTTCGCGGTTTATACCAAGCCTCGTCAGGAGCAGATCGCGCTCGCGAATCTCGAGCGCCAAGCGTTTGAGTGCTTCTTGCCCATGGCGAAAAATCGCGGCCAACGTCGCGTTACACGCAGCAAGTCGGCCTTCGAACCGCTGTTCCCGCGCTATCTTTTTCTCAAGGCCAATCAAGAGCAGCAAAGCCTGGGCGCGGTACGTTCTACGCGCGGCGCTGTGGGCCTGGTGAGTGCGGGCCTGCAGCTCAATACGGTGCCCGATATCGTTATCGACGAACTGAAGGCACGGGTAAATCCGTCAGATGGCCTGATCCCGGTCAATACCGACGCAATACGCGATGGTGATGAGGTCCAGGTATTCGACGGGCCCTTTGCCGAGATGGAGGGAGTCTTTAAAGAGCATAGGGGCCGTAGCCGGTCGCTGTTGCTGCTCGAGATTCTTGGCCGCAAGACGGCCGTTGAAATTGACTCGCGGTTGCTCAAACGAGCGAACTGATAACGACTGCGAGACCTATGCCTATGCGGCGCTGAAACGCACTGCAGGGCGGTAGCGTGCCTGATGCCCTTGCAAAGCTTGCTATCTGGCTTGGCAGGTGGACAAAATGCGCGACCTGAAATTCTGGCATATTGACATAACGTCGCTTTCACACGGGTAAATTCAATGGCAGCGAAAAACATCCTCGCAATCGTTCCCGCGCGCGGCGGATCGAAAGGCATCCCTGGAAAGAACATCCGTCCATTCGCCGGCAAGCCGTTGATCGCCCATTCGATCGACGCGGCATTGACGTGTCCGCTGGTAAGCCAGACCGTTGTCTCCACCGATGATGACGGTATCGCCGAGGTTGCGCGTGCATACGGCGCGACGGTCATAAAACGGCCCGATGAGCTGGCCACCGACACGGCACTGGTGATCGAAGCCATGCGCTATACCGTGCGTAAAGTTGAGGAGCAGGGCAGTGCTTGTGATGTGGTGATGCTACTCGAGCCAACGTCACCGTTCAGACGCCCGCAGGATCTCGAAGCGTGCCTGCAGGCTGTGCTGGAGAACAAGGGCGACAGCGCAGCGACCTATACGCAGTCGCCCATCTCACCCAATAGACTTTGGCGCATCGATGGTGATGTAGTCGAACCTTACGTTGAAGGTGCCATTCCGTGGTTGCCGCGGCAAAAGCAACCGGTTGCCTATGAATTGACGGGCCAGATATACGCTGTGAGCAGAGACATACTGTTTGCAGACGAGAGCGCAATTTCGACATTGCTTGGTCGCATCTATCCAGTGCTGACGCCCAAAGAGACGGCGCTGGATATCGATACAGAGCTCGATTTTCTCATGGCCGAGAAAATCATGGAGCACTATCAACCGCAGTACGCCCGCAACGAACACGAATGAGTGACGAGTGACATGAATTCCCTTGAAAAGCTGCTGAGTCTCAAAGGCAGAACCGTGTTTGTTACCGGTGGCGCCGGACATCTGGGTAGTGCTATGTGTGAGGCGCTGGCTGAAATGGGGGCCAATGTTGCGATCGGCTCGCGGAGTACGACCAAGAGCGAGGTGATTGCTGCGCGTCTGCAGGACGAGTTTGGCGTGAAGGCCTCGGCCATCGCCGTGGATATCACTGATCCCGCAAGTGTTGAGGCGGCGTTGGCTGGGGTCGACGCTGAGTACGGCGGTTTGGACGTTTTGGTGAACAACGCCTGGTCAGGCAAGAAGAATACGTTCGAGTCGATCAGTATTGATGATTGGAAGTACGACATTGATGTGTGCCTGAACGGCGTCTTCTACACGGCGAAAAAGGCCTTGCCGTATTTGAAGAAGAGTGGCGGCGTGATTGTGAACGTGGCGTCCATGTATGGTCACGTCGCACCGGACTATAAAATGTATGTGGGCACGGATCACGCCAACCCGCCGAGCTATGGTGCTGCGAAAGCCGGCGTTATTCAGTTGACCAAATATCTTGCCAGCTTTCTGTCGCCGCACGGTATTCGGGTAAACGCGATTAGTCCGGGACCATTTCCTTTCGGGGACATTGTGCACAACGCTGAGTTCATGGGTGCATTGGGTGACAAGACCATGCTCAATCGAGTTGGAAATCCTGAGGAGTTAAAAGGGGTGATCGCACTACTTTGCTCCGACGCCTCCAGCTACATGACCGGACAGAATATATGTGTTGATGGAGGCTGGACCGCGTGGTGAGTCCGATCAAACTTGGTGTTATTGGATTAAACGAGGGGAACGGTCATCCGTTTTCTTTTTCAGCCATCTTTAATGGCTACGATCGCGAGGGCATGAAAAATTCGGGCTGGGAGGTTATTTACAACTATCTCAATACGCGCGACGCGTCCGAGTTTGGTATCGATAATGTCCACGTCACACATGCGTGGACGCAGGATCCGGCGATCACCAAAAAATTGGCGCGGGCCTCCAAAATCCCCAACATAGTGACCGAGCCGCATGCCATGCTGGACGACGTTGATGGCGTGCTTATCGCCAGAGACGACTACGAAACACACTACCCGTTGGCCAAGCCATTTTTGGAGCGTGGTAAGTTCGTATTTATCGATAAACCGCTTAGCTTGAACATCGACGAGTTGCGGTTTTTCAAAGAATATCTTGAGAAAGGACAACTGATGTCCTGTGCGGGCGCTCGCTATGCCAAAGAGCTCGACGAAATACGTGGCGGCATCGATTCGTTTGGCGACATGAAGTTGATCCGCGGTGCCGTGGTCAATGGTATGGAAAAATACGGCGTTCACATGCTCGACGGCATTTTCAGCGTAACCGGATTTCATGCGCGGAAAGTTTCCTGCATTAAGGCCAGGCATGCGTCCATGCGCATCACCAATGACGATGGGTCTCTCATTTATATCGATGCGCTGGACAATGTGCCCAAGACGCTCCAGTTCGATTTTTGGAGTGACAAGAAGCGATTCCATGCTGAGACCAACGATAACTTTTCCATGTTCCGTCGTTTGCTCGCCCATTTTGTCACCATGATGAGAACGGGGCAGCCCGCCGTGTCGCCGGATCTGGTTATGAACACGATGAAAGTACTGATCGCTGCAAATCGCTCCATGGAAGAAAACAGGGAAATCGATCTAGATGAAATCGTCATTTGATTTGAATGGCAAAATCGTCGTCGTAACTGGCGGCGCAGGCTTGATCGGCAAGGGC
>CAYGSQ010000101.1:0-9492 GCA_964352435.1 uncultured Gammaproteobacteria bacterium
GCGTTGAAGCGATCGCCCAACTGCATCAGGCGGTCGATTTTACGACGCCCGTTGGTTTAAACGTGGAGGCGATGATCTATTTCGATGTGAAAGTGGTTGAAATTCGCAAGCAGAGCCTGACGCGTCTGGGCATCGACTGGGGTGATTTTCTCAATGGTCCCAGCTATTCATACATCGGTGACTACAGCACCAACAATCTCTATCGAGGTACCAATATTCCGCAGGCCGCTGACGGTTCGCGACTTGTCAATCAACAGCTTGGTAACTCCATCCCGCTCGATGTGGGCGGTGGCAATGTCTTTCTCGGTGTCTCAACGTCTCTGACGTCAACCTTGAATATTCTCGCCAGCACCGGTGAAGCGCGTTTTCTGGCGGAGCCGAAGCTTGTGTGTCGCAGCGGCGGGTCGGCAGATTTTCTGGCCGGCGGTGAGGTGCCCATTCCCATTACCAACGCGGACGGCTCCATCGCGGTCGAGTTCAAGGAATTTGGTATCGGCCTCACGCTGGAACCGGTGTCGGATCCCAGCGGCTACATTTCGTCAAAAGTCGGTGTCGAGGTGAGCGATATCGATCCGTCCATTCAGGTGCTCGGTATACCTGGCTTTATCACCCGGCGCACCAACACGGAAATGAACGTGCGTGATGGCCAGACGATGGTGCTGTCGGGGCTTTTAAGCAGCGACCGCGGTAAGGACGTCAGCAAGTTGCCGGGACTGAGCAAACTGCCGATTCTTGGTGAGTTGTTTAAGTCACGCGAATTTCGCGAAGACGAAACCGAGCTCGTTGTGTTTGTGACGCCAAGCCTGATTGATCCTGACCATAAAATTAACAAAGACCTGATCGACCACGCGCAGAAACTTCGCGACAGCTCGGATGAGTCGTTGCGGTTTAGCCTGAAGGATTGATGGCCATGCTGGAACTCACACTGCAAAATGCAACCGGCGGCGTGACGGTCGTGCCGCTGTCGGATGGTGCGTATCGTATCGGCAAGGCCATGGACTGCGAAATTGTGGTGCAGGACATGCACGCATCGCGTCATCATGCGGACCTCATTGTAAACGGCGAACACGTCACCATCCGTGACAATGGCAGCACTAACGGCGTGTGGAAAGCGAAGGAAGCCGTGCTGGGTGAGTCCGCATTTGGCGCGGACGACACGGTGCGCATCGGTCAGACCTTGCTGCGGCTTGGCGCGACGCAGGAGCCAAGCATCGTGCCGACGGTACAAGTGCCGGCGGCTGTCGCACCAACGCCGGTGGTGAGCGTTCGGCCCAAACAGTCCGAAGCGGTACTGCAGTTCAAGTCACTCGTGCATAAGGAGGTGCTTGAGTACCTGGGCCTGCATAAGCGCGGGCAAATTCATAAGATGTCGAACAATCAATTGCGAACCGAGGCGACGGCTGCGGCGCATCAAATCATCGCGTCCAAAAATCTGTCATTTCCACCGGGCGTCGCCGAAGACGACATTATTGAGGAAATTGTGGCAGAGGCCATTGGCCTTGGGCCGCTGGAGCCACTTCTTCGTGACGAGGACATCACCGAGGTAATGGTTAACGGGCCTTTGCAGATCTATGTTGAACGCAAGGGAAAATTGACGCTCGAACAGGCGCGTTTCCATGACGCCAGTTCGCTCATGGCCATCATCGAGCGAATCGTTGCGCCGATTGGTCGACGCATTGATGAGGGTTCACCAATGGTTGATGCCCGCTTGCCTGACGGCTCACGGGTCAACGCCATCATCCCGCCGCTCGCACTGAGCGGTCCCACCGTCACCATTCGCAAATTTGCCAAACGCAAATTACTGATGGATGACCTGGTGGCGTACGGCACATTGACCCAGGAAATGGCCGACTTTCTGGAGATCAGCGTGCGTCATCGGCGCAATGTTGTCGTCTCGGGCGGTACGGGTTCGGGCAAAACTACGACGTTGAATATTCTGTCGAATTTCATCCCTGAAACCGAACGCATCGTCACGATTGAGGATGCGGCAGAGCTGCAACTTAATCAGACCCACGTGGTGGCGCTGGAAAGTCGTCCACCCAATCTGGAGGGCAAGGGCTCGGTCGAGATCCGCGATCTGGTCAAAAACTCGCTGCGCATGCGGCCCGATCGCATCGTCGTCGGTGAGTGCCGCGGGGGCGAAGCCATTGATATGTTGCAGGCCATGAACACGGGTCACGATGGCTCCATGACCACCGGCCATGCGAACTCGCCGCGTGACCTGCTGGCGCGTCTGGAGGTCATGGTGTTGATGGCCGGTTTCGATTTGCCGGTACGAGCCATTCGCGAGCAGGTGTCTTCCGCGGTGGATATTATTTTGCAGCAAACGCGATTTGCCGACGGCACCCGCAAGATCACCAGCATTGTCGAGGTGGACGGCATGGAGGGCGACGTGATTTTGTTGCAGCCGATCTTCGAGTTCAATCGCGATGGCTTTGACGAGGACGGACGCGTGACGGGGGCTTTTCGCGGCTGTGGCTATGCGCCGCATTTTTATACCGAGCTCAACAACTCCGGCTTCAGCCTGGACACCGATATTTTCAACGTAGGTAGCACGGCCGACATCGATCCGGGTTGGGAGGAACGTGCATGAGCTATGTACTCGTCTTTGCCGTCATTTTCGGCGTGTGCATGGTGCTGGGCTCGTACCAGTATCTGGTGCAGGGCGCGGGGCTTTACCAGCAGCAGTTTGTCCGTGATGTCGGTGGCACGCTCAAAGACTCATTTCTGTATCTCAATCCGCGCGTCTTGTTCATGGTCAACATTGCGCTGTTAGTGCTGGCGGGCATGATCGGCTACGTGCTGCTCGGCGCAGTGGGCGCCATCATCGCAATCGTCGTGACGTCGTTGCTACCCGGACTTGCGATGCGCGTCATGCGCAAGAAACGCGCGGAGAAATTTGTCTATCAACTCCCCGACTGTCTGTCATCGATGGCTGCGGCGCTGCGCGCAGGTACCAACCTGACGCGCGCCATTGAGCAAACCGCCGAGCAGCAGCCTGCGCCAATCAGTCAGGAGTTTTCACTGGTCATCGCGGAGTACAAGCTGGGGCGCGACCTGAATGAGGCGCTCGATCAAATGTATCAGCGCGTCAAGATGCCCGAAGTGGAGCTGTTCAATTCTGCCGTGGGTATTTCACGCAGCGTCGGCGGCAATCTGGCCGAGACCCTGATTATTCTGGCGGAGACCTTGCGTGAGAAGGCGCAGATGGAGGGCAAAATTCAGGCGATGACGGCGATGGGTCGGATGCAGGGCTGGGTGGTTGGGTTAATGCCTTACCTGCTCGGTCTGGTTCTTCTGAAGCAGGAGCCCGGTGCCATGCGAGCGCTGTTTTTCGAGCCGGTTGGCTGGATCGTCATTGTGGTGCTGCTCATGATGACGATGCTCGCGGCGTTCATGATCAAAAAAATTGTGACCATCGATGTTTAGTTCATTGCCCGGTATTCCGGTGTTATTGATTGCCTTGTCCATTGGCAGCCTGCTGTGGGTGCTGATTTCCGTATGGATGACGCGCGATAACGTCGGTAATGAAGACTGGCGCGATCGACCACCGCTGTTCTTCAAATTGCTGAGTCCATTTGTCGGCATCATTATCAAGAACGTCGAGGCGGCGCAAAAGCCGTTTCAGCTTGAGGTGGTGCAGGACAAACTGGACGCCGCCGGCATGTCCTATGCTCTGCGTCCGGCAGAGGTCATTGCGACTCGTCGTGTCGGTCTGGCTGTCGGCATCATCGCGTTTGCCTATTGCTACTTCGTACTCAAGCCGGAAAAAATGTCGACCATACTCTTGGTGGGCATGTTCATTCCGTTTGGCTATTTCTATCCGGACATGTGGCTGCGCGACACGATCAAAAAGCGTCACGCCCGGATCGAAAAGCAGTTCCCCTTCTTTCTTGATTTGTTGGTGTTGACCATGCGTGCGGGACTCAATTTTTCCAGCGCCATGGCCCATTCGGTTGAGAAGATGACCGACGGCCCGGTCAAACAGGAATTTGCCCAGTTTCTGCGTGAGGTACGCACCGGTGCGCGACGGCGCGAGGCACTTGAAGCTCTGGGTCGGCGTATCTCGCTGTCGTCGGTCAATAACTTTGTCAGTGCCGTCAATCAGGCCGAAGAGGTTGGCGGCGAGCTGGGGCCTATTTTGACCTCGCAGGCCAAACAACGTCGGGCTGAGCGATTCTTGCGCGCGGAAAAGCTGGCCAATCAGGCGCCGGTCAAAATGATGTTGCCGCTCATCGGCGTTCTGTTTCCGATGATGTTCATCATTATCGGTTTTCCGATATTTGTTAAGGGCCGTGAAACCGGCGCCATGGGGTTTTTCGGTGGCTAGCGTAAATCGTCTTGATGGCCTGTGCATCAACGATCGGTCGCGCCCGTTGGTGCGTCATTTCACCCCTGCATTTCGTTGGCACCAACGTTTGATCGGGCTGCTGGGGCGGCGTCAATTGCCGGACGACGAGGCGCTGTGGCTGCGTCCCTGTGGCAGCGTACATACCTTCGGTATGCGTTTTGCGATTGATGTGTTGTTTCTCGACGCAGACGATACCGTTGTGCACGTCGAACATGGCCTGACGCCATGGCGGGTGGCGCGGGCGTCCGCGGTATCTGTGGTGGAGCTGGCGGCGGGCGTTGCGCGTCGCAATGGAATAGATGTGGGTGATGCAATTTGCGTGAACGCGCTTGCAACGTCCCCCGAACCTGGAGAGAGCCTGGCATGAGTACTGCCCACGACCGACCATTTTCACCTGAGCCTACGCCGCTGCTGGCGGAACAAGTCAAACCCGTGGCGGGTCTCGCCGCGACACAATGGGTAGGCGAGAAGACCATTCTGATCGCGGAGGACGTGGTGCCTGCGGTGTATTTGCAGGTCATCGCCACAGGCGACTGGCTGCCATTGGCGGACTTTCCCGCGGTAATCGGTCGCCACGATTTAGCCACGGTGACACTCAATGACCCCAGCGTGTCACGTCGTCACGCACAAATCGTGGCACAGGGTCCGCAGGGCTTCGCCATTGAAGATCTGGGTAGTTCCAATGGGATCAGGGTGCAAGGCAAGCGCGTCGAACGCCTGTTGTTGATGGATGGTGATCGTTTTGAGCTGGGTCACATCGGTTTGCGTTTCAGCACGCGTGGGCCAGACGCCGAGGCGGCGCCAACATCTGCGTCAGCGCCTGCCGTACAGCAGGGCGATTCTCCCGATCAGTTTGATCCGCGAAAATTTCTGCCGATTGCGGCCGCGACCGTTGCCGTCGTGGCGCTGCTGATGTTCATGAATCGGACGCCGCGCACGGTCGTGCTGCCCGCGCAGCCAACGGCAGACGTAGTTGAGCCGTCGATCGTGACTGCGATGCCCGCACCCACTGAGAAGCCGGAGCTCGTGGCATCGCAGCCGCCAGTGCAGCAAGAAGTTATGGCGATGTCGCCCGCGGCGCTGGAGCTAACCACGCAAATCGGTTCAGTACCGGTCGGCGACACTACATCTTCCGAGTCGGTGACCACGCCGGCGGATACGCCTGAGCTGGTGGTAACACCACCAGCGAAAGCTGTGGTGGTCGTGGCGCCGCCCCCAGCGCCAATCAAGGCAGCACCCACACCGCCGCCCGTCGCCAGAGCCGCGGCAAAACCCGTACGTCGGACGGCCAAGTTCAGTCGCGCGTACATCGACACCGCCATGCAGATGTATCTGGACGGAGACAGCGAAAACGCGTTGCGCCGGCTGGGCATCATGTCGCGGTCATTGCGCAATCAAAAGCGGTTCCGTGATGAAGCGCGGGGCAATGCCCAGCAAATCGCAGCGCTTGTGGCCGACTACGAACAGGGACAGAGTGCGCTGGATCGCGGTGATCGCGGCGAAGCGGCGGCCGCGTGGGCACGTTTTCTACGCGAGGAGAGTAAACTTTTCGGCGGTGACAAGAGCGTGTACGCCAATCGCATCAGCCGGGTAGTCGCAGATCAGTACACCAGGGACGGCGATGCGGCGAACGCGGAGGGCCGTTTCCACGACGCCTATCAGGCCTGGTCAAAAGCGATGCAGTATGAGAGCGAAGGGGCGGCCAGCGTGTCACTTGCGCGACTGCAGTCGCGCGGCCAGGAGCTGTACCGCGAGGGTTATCGACTTGAGTCGGTCAACATCGAACGGGCCAAGACGCTGTGGTACAAAGTGGTCGAAGTTCTGCCGCCGGGTACCGAATATCACACCAAAGCCCGCGCGAAGCTGCGTTGGCATGAACAGGCGGCACGCTGATGATGCGCGCAATTCTTGTGGCTGGTCTGGCCGCTTTGACCTGTGGCTGCGTGACCGGCGTCGCACGTGATATCAACGGCGAAGAAGATCGTATGCGTCTTGGTCAGGAGGCGTTTGCGCAGCGCGATTATGTACGGGCGCGAGAACACTATGCGGTCGCAGTTAAGGAGGCCCCGGACAATACGCAGGCGTGGTTTCGTTTGGGCAACATCGCTTTGTATGAAGACAAGTCTGACGAGGCGGCGGGTTATTACGAACGGGTACTGCAGCTCGATCCTCAATTTGCCCGGGCGCACTACAATCTGGCGGTTATTCATCTGGCGCGGGCAGAAGATCATTTCAATTACTATGCGGCAACCCTTGAAAACGGTAGGGCAATCGAGTCGCCGCTAGTCAGGTTGCTGGCCGACATTGAGTCGTTTGCGACGCCTGAGGAAGCGACAGCGGTCAAATCATCTGATCCGCTGGAGAGCCTGGGCGAGTTACTTGGCTCGGGTAAGTCCTCGCCATGAACGCCGTGGTGTCCATGCGTCCAGCGCAGGCGCTGCCGAGCTACACCGCCACGCGCAGCGGGCCCCGCTCGCCTGCCAACGAAGACGCGCTGCTGTGTCTAAATGACTATGGGATTTTTGGCGTCTTCGATGGGATGGGCGGCCATCGTAACGGCGCACGCGCCAGCGCTATTGCGACGGCCTGTCTGCAGCGGGCGGTGCATCATGCGCCTGCCCATACGGATGTTTTTTTTGAGCAGGCGTTGCATACGGCCAATCGGGCAATTGTGTCGGACGCGGCGACCAGTGCCGCGGGCGAAACGATGGGGACGACCGTTGCGCTGTGCTGGATCCATGACCAGACAATGACCTGCTTTCACGCTGGCGACAGTCGCGTGTATCGAATGCGCGACTTTCGACTCGACCGCATTACGCGTGATCATCATCGCGAAGCAGACGTGCGTGAGCATATCGGGTTGGGGCGCTACGCCGTACGTGCCATCACGCGCGCATTGGGGATGGGGGCATCCTTGCAAGTAGAAGTTACCCAGACGGACTGGCGTGACGGCGATCTGGCCATGCTGTGTACAGACGGGTTGACGGATGTCGTGCCCGACTTTCAGTGCGCCAATATCATTGTTGATTATTTGGCGCAGCCGGCTTTGTTGCCCGATGCGCTGCTGCGGGCGGCGGCAGGCAGTACCGACGACTGCAGCGTTATTGTCGTGTCAGGTTAGCAGGAGCCCACGTCATGCGATCACGCCAAAGAGGGGCGGCCATTGCCGAAATGGTGCTGGTTTTGCCGATGCTGTTGCTGGTCGGTCTTTCGACTATTCAATTTGCACTTATATATGAGGCGCGGGCGACGCTGAACTACGCGGCGTTAATGGCCGCGCGTGCCGGCGCCACGAGCGATCTGCAGGAAGAGGCGATGCGCCGTGCCTTCGCCCGTGCGATGGTGCCGCTGTACTCGCCGGACAAGGACGCGGGTGGTCGTGCGACTGCCTACGCGCGCGCCTATCTTGATGCCCGCAGGCAAACTATTTTTCAAGTACTCAATCCAACGACGGAGGCATTTGCGGACTTTGCCATTCAAAAACCTGGCGAAAACATTCGCGTGATTCCCAATGATCGATTGCACCTTAAGTCAACGCGGGCGGGCGCGCAGAGCGGCGTGAATATTCAGGACGCCAACCTGCTTAAACTTAATGTTGTTTACGGCTATGAGCTGAAGGTGCCGTTCGCCGGTCCGATCATTGCGCGCGCCGTGAGCTGGAGTAATCCGTTTCGGGGCTATGAGCGTCTGCGCAAAGGCGTTATGTTGGAGACTGGAAGACTACCTATTCAATCCAATGCTATGGTGCGCATGCAAAGTGACGCGCGTGAAGGTAATCGTTGGGTTAAAACGCGTGTGCAGGTCGACAAACAGTTGGCGGATAGCAAAATCCAGCCCAGCCAATTCGTGTTACCCGGTAACGATTATCGCCGCGCATGGCACTCTGGGCCAAATGGTAGCGACTGGTAGACACTTTCACAAAAAGTTTCAGAAAAATCTCGTTTTTCTCTTTGTTTAACAGTAAGTTGTCGTGAGTATTATGTGCTCTGTCGAGATGCTTTACTGTCCCCGTTTTTCGCGATTTACATAGTTTTTTAGAATCGAGCTAAGTGCGTACGCACGCTCAGGATATCCATTTTTGGCCCGATAGTTGCTTCGTATACCCCAGACAGTAACTTCCATCCAAGGTAACCAAAAATGAAAACGAATTTGATCAAAGCAGCTTTCCTTGCCTCTGTACTGACTGCATCGGCCAGCGCGTCGGCAACGATTCTTTACGATTACAATCGCGGCGCAGGCACGTTCGGCGGCAACAGCGGTTTGTCATACGACAGTGTGAACTCGACGTACAACGATACGACCGAAGAGTTCTCATTCACGGTCGATTATAACGGTGCAGCAGCCGACGGCGGTTGGCTCGTTATCAGCCCGGGCGCCAACCCGAAGAACTCCACCGATGAACTCGGCATCGCCTACTTCGATGCAGACAGCGGCGACGTCTGGTTGTACGCCTACAATGGCCTGAACAGCAGCAACAGCTACGAGTCGATGGAGTTTCTTGATTACTTCGACGATGCCTACACGACGATCGACGGTATTGCTACGTTGGCCTTTGATGCGACACAGGCACACAGCACGCTTGAAACGGGCTTTGCGTTTGGCAGCCGCATCGGTATCTGGTTTCACCCATCGGCGAACCTGTCGGTGACCGGTGATGAGGAAGGCCTCGAGAACTTTCACGCACAACAGACTGGCTGGTTGGACACCAACTGGGACGGCAACTGCGCCAACCCAAACAACGGCTGCGTCACTGCCGTTCCAGAACCAGCTTCTGCTCTGCTGCTTGGTCTGGGTTTTGGCGCAATGGCTCTTCGCCGCCGTAAGCGCGCCAGCTAAATTTGGCACGCCATAGTTGAGAAAGCCGGCCGCGCAATGCGGCCGGCTTTTTTTTGCGCTGGACAAACCAAAGCACCGGCTTGCATGCGATCTTAGCTGACGCACTCATGGATGCCGTGGATGTTCACGGTAGTGCGCTGGATAGGGCGCAATGGTCAACCGACCGTCGCTGGTTCGCGCACGGCGAGCGCCGTGGCTGCGGCGCGGCTTTACAGGCTCAGTTCGTCGCGACGCTGTTGGCCACGATGGCCGCAATCGCCATCGATGAGGTAAGTCCAGGTGACTCAATACCGTAGAGATTGACC
>CAYGSQ010000102.1:0-9422 GCA_964352435.1 uncultured Gammaproteobacteria bacterium
CTGCCAATCACGATGCCCGAAAGGGCTTCACCGTTGAGACTTTTAAGGGACGCGTCTACGGCCACAAACAGCTCGGGCAAATCGGTCCCGATAGCCAGCACCAGCATGCCAAAGGCCGCGTCCGACAGCCGGTAGCGATCGGTTAGTGCACTGGCACCACGCACGAGCACCTCGGAGCCAAACCACAGGCCGGTCATGCCGATGATCAGCAGCAGAAACTCAAGCACGCTTCAGTCTTTTGTTTTGATGTTGCACACGAGGCCTATCATACAAAACAGATTGGCAGCGTGGTCCACAAATTTTTCGCCCGCGGGTGCAGTTCGCCGAGAATCCTTACTGGGCAGCGTCAGGCGCGCCGAGCATGAGAAAAGACAAGGAGTTGGACGTCACCGTCTATCGAATTCGTTTGTCGTTAAATCGGATTTTGTTGCTTACGAGGCGCGACGAACCAGTAAGTCACCGCAGATATAGCCCCCACTTCGCGGTATGATCAAAGGACAAAAATAAAATCGGGAGCAAGCCTGATATGGCCGACAATACCCCCCCCAATGACAACGATCTTCTGGACCTTGTTGAAAAGGCTCTGGACGTTGAGCCCGCTGACCGCCAAGCCTGGCTGGACGAGCACTGCCCGCCCGAGCGTCGTGACCGCGCTCGCGCGCTGCTGTCACTGGCCGAACAGCCCACCGAAGGCGGCAAAGACTACCTCGCCCGTTTTATCCAGACGGACACGCCACGTCAGGCCGGTTCACGCGTGGGCGCCTACAAGCTGATCGAGCTCATCGGCGAAGGCGGCATGGGTCAGGTGTATCTGGCCGAACGCGCCGACGGCGCTTTTGACGCTCGCGTCGCAGTCAAAGTGATTCGTTCATCCATGCTTGGCAGCGTCGCCGTTGCGCAGTTTGAACGCGAGCGACAAATTCTGTCTGACCTGCGTCACCCCGGCATTGCCAATCTGCTCGACGGTGGCACCACGGAGGATGGTCTGCCTTACGTTGTCATGGAGTTGGTCGAGGGGAAGTCGCTGGGTGAGTATCTGGAGGGCAACGAGCTTGCCATCGATACGCGGCTCGAACTGTTTCAGCAAATCTGCGCCGCGGTTGAGCATGCACATCGGGCGTTGATCATCCATCGCGATATCAAGCCGAGTAACGTGTTGGTCACCGGTGCGGGCAAAGCAAAGCTAATCGACTTTGGTATCGCGCGCACGTTGCACACTAAAGTGCCGAGCGACCAAACGGTTGCGATGGTTCTAACCCCCGCGTACGCCAGCCCGGAGCAGGTCACCCATGCGCCGCTGACCACGGCTACGGATGTCTACTCGCTCGGCGTGGTTCTGTACGAATTGCTCAGTGGCGACCGCCCGTTCGAAACCGCGGACCTGACGCCGGCACAGTACGAAGAGCTCATCACGCAACGTCGGCCCGATTTACCAAGTCAGCGCGCCCGTCGGGATGGCGCATCAGACTGGCAACGCCTGCAGGGCGAACTCGATGCCATCGTCCTCAAGGCCATTGCCAAGGAGCCGGAGCGGCGCTACGCGTCGGTGCGCGAACTGCGCGATGACCTGCAGCGTTTCAGCAGTGGCTACCCGGTTCTTGCGCGCGGTGATTCGCTCGGCTACCGGCTCGGCAAATTTGTTCGACGCCGACGTCTGCCCGTTGCGTTCGGGATGGCCACGGTCGCGGCGCTGGGCTTCGCCTACGCCACCACACTCCAGCAGTACCATACCGCTGAGCGCGAACGACAGCGCGCAGACGCACGCTTTGATCAGGCGCGCGAGCTCGCCCGCGAGGTGCTCTACGATGTCTACGACCAGATGTCGGGTCTGCAGGGCACGCTGCCAGCACGTGAAAAACTCGCGGCAACCGGCGTGCGTTTTCTTGACGAACTGGCCACCGATCCCGGCGCGCCCGATGATTTGTTGCTGGACATCGGATCACATTATGCGCGGCTCTACGATTTATATGCGGGTTTGGGCGTTGCGAGCCTGGGACAAACCGAAAAGGCGCTTGAGCAGCTCGAGAAATCCGAGGCGGCGTTGAAACGCCTGCTGGAGAAGGCGCCGAACAACATTGAAGCCGTCACCGAAATGGTGTGGGTGAAGCGTCTGGCCACCAACCACGCGTTGGGCTATGGCATGGACACCGATGTTGCGCAGGCACACGCGCGTGAAGGACTCGCGCTGGCCGACGCCGCGGTTGCACGCACTAGCGATCCTCTCTGGGCGCTGCAAAATCATCGCTGGAACATTCGAATTGATCTGGTCAAAGTGTTGATTTGGGCGCAGGACTTTGATCAAGCCTTTGCGCTGCTCGATCAATACCTGCCGGATCTGGATCGGCCGGGCTGGAAAGAAAACCTCAAAGGCTGGGAGCGCAAACGCATCTATGCTTACAGCATGCGCGGCGAGGCGCATATGGACGCTGGCAACGAAGTGGCCGCCATTGCGGATTTTGAGATAGCCCTTGCCTACTATCAGGATCAGGCTCGCGAACAGCCCGATAGCGCACAGGTAAACACGCAGTTACTTCGCATGCATCACAATCTGAGCACCGTGCATACGGCGCTCGAGAACTGGCCGATCGCACTGGAGCACGCGCAGGCGGGTCGAGCGGCAGGTCAGATTCTCGTGGACAAGGGGCCGCGCGATACCATGGCGCGCCGCAACCTCGCGCTGCACGATCAACAGATCGGCAAAATTCTGTCGAATTTGAGTCGCCATGAAGAGGCGCAGGCAAGCATCGAGCGGGCGATGAACACGTACCGTCTGTTGGCGGACGACGATGAGGGCAACGATGCGCTGGTCAGGGATCTGGCGATTGCTCTGACCGATGCCGGCGACATTGTCGCCGCGCTCGGCGCACCGGCTGATGGCTGCGACAACTATCAAGCCGCGCATACTCTGTGGCAACAGCTCGAACAGACGGGTGAAATATCAGAGTACAACCGGGTGAACGGTGTACAGGTGGCGCAAGATCGGCTTGATGAGCGGTGTGATTAAACTCAACGCAATAGGGCTCTAAAGCGAGGTTGACTAGTGCTACTGCGCTTTAGACCGCAAGCACTTACGTGGATTATTTTAAGTAGGGCTTCTATGCTTAAGTGCTGTTGTGTTACGTAGAGGTCGAGATGGAGGCTGAAATCCGATGAGCATATACCGCCGCAACCGAGGTCTTACCCAAACCACTGGACCGCATTACGCCCCTGCTTTCCGATCGTGCATCCTGGTACTGCTCTTTGCTTTGACGCTGGAGGCAAACGCACTTAGCGTCTCTTTGGCCTACACGGGCGACAACGCGGTGACCGCCGCGGGTGTCGTACTGGCGGGGCAGGGCGATGAACTGCGCTTTGATATCGTTGCCGACTTCCGCGATCACCCAACGATCGGCGGCGGCTATGGCATCGATTGCGCCACTGCGCCGGCGGCCACGCGCTGGCCTGACCGAGCCCGTGAAATGAATCACTGGCATCCGCCGTGTTTTTTAACACGGGTGCATCCATTGGCACGTCCATCAAGTTCTATTCCCTTGCCTACAATTATGGCGACGAGCAATCCTCAATCGTTGAGTTTGATCATGTATGGACACTTGCCGCAGACGGCACGTTGACCTACGGCGAACCGATGGAGACCGATACGGATGCGGACGGGATCGCCAACACACAAGACAATGGCATTGAAATGGCCAACCCGGACCAGACCGATAGCGACGGCGACGGTTACGGCAACGCATGCGACACCGATCTGAACGATGACTGCATTACTAACGTTGTCGATCTGGGTTGGTTGCGTCAGGTTTTCTTTTCATCTGATGCGGATGCCGATTTCAACAATGATGGCACGGTGAATGTGGCGGATCTTGGGATCCTCCGTTTGCTATTCCTGCGCGCACCAGGACCCAGTGGATTTGGGGTTTGCGACTAGTACACAGGTGCCGGTCTGCCACAAAAATATCTGGACTCGATATAACTGTTCCGACGCTGACGATTGTCACGTCCAAGTCATCATGGCTGTAGCTTTTTGGGTTTATGTGGTCAATTTGCCTCGCGCAAAACCACGTGCGGCACGCTACGCTAGCTTTGTGACAGGCTTTATCTCAAGGGGTGAGAACAGATGAAATCCATTTTTTTCAGATTAGTAGTAGCCGTCTTTTTGTTGAGCTCGTTTGGCGCCCAGGCAGCCACGATCACGGTATTTAACTCGCTGATCGACGGGGCTCAGGCCAATGCGGGCGGTGGCACCGGTAGCGCTGGTACGGGGGCCGGTACCATGACGCTCGATCACGATACGCTCGAGTTTTCGTGGTTTGTGGCGTGGCAGGATCTTGCAGCACCCGTGACGGTCGCTCATTTCCACGGACCAGCTATGCCCGGGCAAAACGCGGGTGTGGAGGTGGCGATCGATGCTGGCAGTAATCCTTCAATTGGCTCGGCCCTTCTGTCAAGCTCTCAGGCGGACGATCTGCTCGCGGGCTTGTGGTATATCAATATTCACTCTCAGGCGTTTCCGGGCGGTGAAATTCGCGGTCAGGTAGTGGCGGTCAGTCAGGTGCCCGTGCCCGCCGCGCTGTGGCTGTTTGGTTCGGCGCTGATCGGTCTGTTTGGTTTACGTTCAAAGTAAATTGGTGGCGGCATAATTGAAATCGCAAGGGTGCTGGTGTGGCGAAGCGAAACGTTTTGCCCAGTGTTGTGAACCGCATTTGCTGGGCGTCACGCAGCCGCAAACGGCGACTGAGTTAATGCGTTCGCGGTACAGTGCTTACGTCACTAAAGACGCCGACTACTTGCTAGCTACCTGGCACCCGAAGACGCGACCCGCCAGCATCGAATTCGATGAACACATGCGTTGGCTTGGCCTCAAGGTTGTGGAGGCCAAAGCCGGCGGCAACTCCGACGCAGAAGGGACGGTCAATTTTGTCGCGCGCTATCGAGTTGCAGGGCGAGGGCATCGCCTGGAAGAGCTGAGTAATTTTACTAAGATCAACGGGCGCTGGTTTTATCGAGATGCTGCTGTGTCGCCTACGGCCTGAAAGCTGGCGTCGACGCGGACGCCAGCCAGATCAGCCGACTGATCATGGCTCATACGCTGGGATCGCGCGTCGAGCACCCGCCGTTTAACGTAAGGCATATCGGGGTGGCACATTTGCCGACTATCCGGCCGGGCTCAGTCCGGTCGCGCCAATCTGGTAAACTTCCTGCCATGTCTAAATTTCACCAACTAAAAAATATGGTCGTGTGTGTGGCCCTGCTGACGGGCGTCGCGCAGACGCATGCGTTTGAACTGCTGGTCGAAGTCAGCGGGGACGAAGGTGTCAATACGGTCGTTGGGCCGTACGTCTATCGTTCGATTCAGTACAGTGAAACCGGGGGCGTCGATGGCACCATTCGTGCCGACTATCGTGACGGCCACATTGTCAGTCAAATTAATTCCACGCCGGGGCGAACAGCGACTGCACGTGGTGTGCTGGCCGATGAGATCCACATCCGTTTGACCGACGCATTTGTGCAGACCACCATCGATATCCCCTGGCGCATGGTTGTGCGCGCCACCTCCAACGTGCCGCGCGTCGACCTGAACGCGGTTGACAGTGGTGCATTCCGCTGGCGTCTACTCAGTCCGAATGGTTCAGTCGATGAGCGGATCGCATTACGCGATGTATTCGATGGCACGCTGGCGACAGACGGTCAGTACGCGCGGGAAGGTGTCCTGTCGTTGCCAGCGCAAGATACCGTTATCAGCCCATACGAAATTTTTGTCAGTGAGCTGGGCCCCACGCTGTCCGGCAATCTGGTCGTCGATGCGTACGTGGTTTATTCGCTGCCCGATAAGCTTGAGATCGATGTGCTTGGCTGTTCGTTCCTGGATCAGCAGAGCTTGCTTGATTCAGACGGCGACGCACTCAACGACGCAGTCGATAACTGTAAGGGTATGTCTAACCCCGATCAGATCGATGCCGACGGTGATGGCATCGGCAACCGCTGCGACGGCGACTTCAACAATGATGGCACCGTCAACACGCTGGACATGGGCCTATTGCGTACGGCGTTTTTCTCCGATGATGCGGTGGTCGACATGGATTCGAGCGGCGTGGTCAATGTGAGTGATTTGGGGTTGTTTAAAGTGGGCTATTTACGACCACCGGGCCTCAGCTGCGTGCCACCGCAGCCGTAACCAGCCAGCCTAAAAAACCGTGTTCTGCTCCCCTTTTTAGAACGTCCACACTGCGGTGCCAATGATCAATGCTGCCGCGTTCTTTTTTGCACAACAGGCTCCTCTGGCTCGATAACTTCGTTGTCAAAAAACTCTTGCATTCGTTCGAAGAAAATCCGTTCCATGGCAGCTTTGTTTTCTCGCCAGACAATTGCTCGCACCCTGATTCTTTTCTCTGGAATGCCTGCAGGGTGATAAAGATATAGGTCGGGGCGAACAAAGGGCATGGTTAGCACCCCGCTGTCGGCAATTTTGTACATCAATGGCGGCCAGCTACCCGGGTCAAACGCTCGCCCCGGATTGGCCGTGTGTAATTTCTCGAAAAACGGATGATTCAACATGACGATTCTCGCCGAGCCGAACACCTCGGCAATATGCGGTTTGTCCAAAAGCTTTCTGACACTCAGGCAGTGCGGATCGGCATCAGTAAAGAAATACGCATACGCCGTTTTGCCGTCTTGTGTCGCCTTCGCGGCCTGATCAGCAAGGTATGTTGGCAGGCTGGAGGAATAATCATAGTCGTGAACCCAGCCTTTGGGCACAAGACTTTCTTGAGTTTCCGTTGTCTGCGCCATGGTTGTAACGGGCACAGCCATCAACATGATTGGCAGTGTGAAAGTCGCCCATGATTCCGACATGGTGCGCAGGATGCTGGTGATGTGACGCATTACAGGCTTTACGCCAGGCAGTAGTTTGAATCGCGACAGGCGTGCCACTTGGCGTAGCCAAACACAAGGCCTGTGCAAAGGCATTGTCACGTTAATCGACCTGGCACCAAGAAGTCCTGCCCTGCTCGCATTTTGGGCGCACGTAAATAGTGCTGCTTACCACCGATCCTGATGAAAACTTCGTCGACGAACCAGGTATCGCCCAGCCGACCTTCACGTCTTTTTAGTGCCTTGCGATATCGCGCTTCGAATTTCAGGCACCATCGGCGAACGGTTTCGTACGAGACGATCACTCCCCGTTCGGCCAACAGATCCTCAACATCTCGGAAGCTCATACTGAAGCGATGGTACGCCCAAACCGAGCAACTGATAATCTCCGGCGGGAATCGGTGTCCACGATAGCGTGATTTGCGATTGCTCATATTAGCAGTTTGCCGGATAACGGATGAATGTGACAATGTCGGCGCAACAGCCTAACGAGGGTTTTTCACATAACGGTAAAGGGCCGCAGGTCGTGTGGTCGGCTCAATTGCGCGACTTTTTAGGACCACGTATGTGACCCCAAATCGCGAGAGACTGCGCCTATATGGAGAGTAGGGAAGTTAACGATTTATTGAGAAGATAACGAAATGAAGACAATTTTATGGGTGATAGCTCTTGCGACGGGCATTTTCACATCGGGTGCAAGTTCTGCTGCCACCGTATTTGCCGATGGCAAAAACTGGCGTCAGTTGACGGAAACAACGGGGTTTAGTTTCGATGCGGTAGCGAACCACTGCCCCATCGGAGGCGGCGCATGCACCGGTGTATTCGACGGCTGGACTTGGGCAACCGTGACTGAAGTGCAGTCGCTGTTTGAGTCGTACAATATCGGTTTCATTGTGAACGGTGGGACGTCAGATTTCGAAGCCCCGGACAATGACAATCCCTGGGCCACGGCCTTCCTGACCGATTTCAACAGGACTGGCGGTGCGCCAGGAAACTTCCCATTCGTTTCGGGCTGGACGGCCATAGAAATTGATAGCACTTTCTCGTATTTTGGCGAAGTGTCCGACAGTTTCCTAAACGACTTAGGGGATCGAATGCGTACGGCCAGAAGCCCTAGAACTGCCGGGTTCCCACTTCGAGGGGTTTGGCTATATGAAACGCAACCCACCGTCATCGATATCGACGGCGATGGCGCGGCAGACTCGTTGGACAACTGCATTGCGGTCGCGAACCCGCAGCAGCGTGATTCAAACGCAGACGGTTTCGGCAATTTCTGCGATGCCGACCTGAATGACGACTGTATCGTCAATGCCGTTGACCTTGGGCTGTTCAGGCTGGTGTTTTTTAGTGCGGATGCCGACGCCGATCTCAATGGCGATGGAGTCGTCAATGTTGGCGATTTGGGGTTGCTCAGATTGCAGTTTTTCCAGGAGCCTGGTCCTAGTGCTGTAGCAAGTTGCCCTTAGGGCACTTTGTTTAATCTTGGAAGGCACTTGGTCTGTGCTAATCACTATCGCAATCTCAGGGCAAGTGCGTTTGCGGAATGGAGCAGGGCAGCAGCCTAAATTTTGACTAACGCGAATTAGGCTCTGAAGAAGTCAATTTGGTAATACGTCAATTTTGACTGACTACCCTTTCGGCGATACCAGCAGCAATCATGCCGTCCAAAGGCTCGGGCCTGTGGATGCCAAAACCCTGAGCGTAATCGCTACCAAGCGCCTGCACTGCGTCCAGGATTTCTTCGTTTTCAACAAACTCCGCCACCGTCTCCAGATTTAGAGTATGGGCAATATCGATGAGTGACTTGACGAAAATGCGGTCCGTGGGGTCCACATTAATATCTTTGACGAACTGTCCGTCAATCTTGAGCAGATCAACCTTAAACTGTTTCAAGTAACCAAACGACGACAAGCCGCTGCCAAAATCATCCAGCGCAAACCGGCAACCCATCTCACGCAATGATGATATCAGCCGCTTCGCATCATTGATCTTGCGCACGACGGCCGTCTCGGTGATTTCGAAGTTCAGACAACCCGGTGGCAGGTTGGATGTCTTGACCAGGTCGATCAGCGTGTCGGCCATCTTCGGGTCGCCGACGCTCGCTCCGGAAAGGTTGACCCAGAACTGCTGGCCGGCCAAATCTGCCGGGTTCTGCGCGCGAAGCAGGTCAATAAGTCGACTGACCACCCACTGGTCAACGCGATCTTGCAAGCCGTAGCGCTCGGCGGCGGGCAAAAAGGCACCTGGCGGAATCAGGCGTTGCCCTGCGCGGTCGCGCATGCGCAACAGCACCTCGATGCGCTCGGTCGTCGGGCGTTGTTCACCGACGCGCACAATGCGCTGGCCGAACAAAACGAAGTTGTCGCTATCGATGGCATTGTTGAGTCGCTGGACCCAGCGCATGTCCCCACGGTGTTCGTGGGCAGCATCCTGATCACCGGAAACCAGGTGTACCCGGTTGCGACCTGCCTCTTTTGCCGCGTAGCACGCGGCGTCAGCGATCTGCTGCAGTTCGTTGAGATCGACGCCGCCACGGCCACTGGGCACGACGCCGA
>CAYGSQ010000103.1:0-9370 GCA_964352435.1 uncultured Gammaproteobacteria bacterium
CGCCACATCAGCACTTTTTCACTGGCTCAACATGGCCGCACCGGCGCCACCGCCATGTACGAGGGCACCTTGTTTTCCGGCACCGTAGCCGTGTGTTTCAAACGCGTGCGCGAACACGCTGCGATCACGCGCTGGGTCGAGCGCTTTATTTCGCTACGTGCACTCGAGGGTTTCGTCTCATTCGACTTTATCGTCGATGCCGACAACACGCCCTGGGCGATCGAATGCAACCCGCGGGTCACCAGCGGCATACATTTTCTCAACGACGACGATCTGGCGGCCGCGATTCTCGACCCGCAGAGCAAGCACCCGCTGCGCTTTCGCGAGCGGGACCATTTCCAGCAGTTTTACCCGGCTCTAACAGAAACCTACAAATATCTGTTCGAGCCCAAAACGTTTGCACGCAAATTCGCGACGCTATTTAAGGCACGCGACGTGGTGTGGAGCGCACGCGACCCGTGGCCGTTTCTGATGATGACGCCCGCGTCGTGGCCGATCCTGCGGCAGACAATTTTTGCGGGCAAGAGTTTTGGCGACGCGGCCACCCACGACATTGCGTGGCACGACGACGCTAGCGCCGAGTGACGCGACACATGATTTGCTCCGCCGGCCGCGTGGTCAGGCGCGCAATCGGGCGTACGTGCTGCGGGTCTATCACCGAGAAATCGTAACGCCTTGCCAAGCGCGCCAAAATCAAGGTGGCCTCGATCGTGGCAAACGCCTTGCCCACGCACACGCGCGGTCCCACCCCAAACGGCAGATAGGTGCCCGGGGTCAGTTCACTTTGGCGCTCCGTTGAAAAGCGGTCCGGGTCGAATGCGTGCGGATTGGCCCAATGGTCGTGATGGCGATGCATCGTCCAGGGCGAAATCATGATCATGGCCCCGCGTTTTACCTTGTAGCGACCGATGGTCGTGTCCTCGGCAGCCAGCCGCGGGATAAACGTAATCGGCGGATAGAGACGCAGGGTTTCGCGAAACACATTGCGGGTAAAGGGCAGCTTCTTGAGCTGCTCAAACTCGATCGGACCGTCGCCGATATTCGTCGCCACTTCGTCGCGCACGCGGGTCAGCACGTCGGGCTGTGTGGCCAGGATATAAAACGCCCAGGTCAGCACGCTGGCCGTGGTCTCATGGCCCGCGAGGAAAAAGACGCCGAGCTGGTCAATCAGTTCTTTGCGCGAAAACCCCTCGCCCGTGTTGGCATCACGCGCCTCGATCACGGCACGTGCGATGTCTTGCTGCGGACACGCGTTGCTACTACCGTGACGATCGACCATCTCGCCCAGATGCTTGCGGATGCGCTCACAGGCCGCAAGCACCGGCTCGGGCTGCGGCACGGGTGTAAACGCGGGCTCAAAAATTAGCCGCCGCAACTCCACTTGAGCCACTTCGCGCTCGAAAATAGTAAAGGCGTCAAACACTTCACGCGCGGTGCCCGATTCCAGCGGGGTGGAGAAAACCGTGCGGCAAATAATGTCGGCCGTCAGCTCGCTCATCGCCAGATCGAGCGAGCGCGGCGTCTCACCCTCACTGTCGAGTCGTGCTTCGTAGTCGTCAACGGCGGCCGTCATGGAGGCGAAAGCCGTATTGATGCGCATGTGCGAGAACGCGGGATCGACCATGTCCCGTTGACGTCGCCAGGTGTCGCCACTGGAGACAAAGATGGAATCGCCCACCAACGGTGCAAGCGCACCCACCATCAGGTCGTTTTTTGGGTAGATACCGGTTGGATCAGTCAGAATCGACCGACAAATATCGGGTTGGTTGATCAGAAGGATGGTGCGACGCGAATAGCCCAGCTTGCCCACGTCCATGCGATAGGCCGCGGCAGGCAGAAGACTGAGCAGGTCACCGCCGCCGCGCCACATGGTGCGCAGCAGTGCCGCGATAGGCCACAGGGGCGTTGGTCTGGGTGGAACGTACACAATAGCGCCGAACAGTTTTAAAGCGACGCCGTATTAGAACATAATGTCGGCATGACAAGCGTTCAGATTTTCCATGCACTGGTGAATGTCCACATCGCGACCGGTGCCGCAGGCCTCGTGAGTTTCTGGGTACCGATCTTCGCTCGCAAGGGCGGCGATGCGCACCGCGTGTGGGGCAAGCGCTTTGTCTGGCTGATGCTGATTACCGGCAGCGTTGCGGTGGGCATCAGTTTTACCACCATCGTCGCGCCGGTCGCGACGCACCCGCATCTCATGACCCATCCGGATTTCGGTTCGGCCGACATCATCCGCGGCATCTTTGGCTGGATGATGCTCTATCTTGCGATCCTGACCGTCAATCTGGCCTGGTACGGTCGCTTGTGCACATTGCACAAACGCAAGCATGCGGCGTATCGCAGCTGGCACAACATTGGATTGCAGGTGCTTCTGACCGTCGCCTCAGCCAACTGTCTGTGGCAAGGACTGCACATCGGTCAGCCGCTGATGCTGGGTATTTCCATGGTTGGCTTTGCCACGGTCGCGACCAATCTGTTTTTTATGTATCGACCCAATCCTGGTCCGTTGGGCTGGCAACTCGAACACATCAAGGCGCTGGTCGGCGCCGGCATTTCTGTCTACACCGCTTTTTTCGCGTTTGGCGCCGTGCGCTATGTACCGGCCATCGCACTGACGCCTGCGCTGTGGGCCGTACCGCTCATCACCGGTCTCATTCTGATCATTTATCACCAGCATCAGGTTCGGCAGCGACTGCGTCGGCGTGCCACATGACACGACCTCGGGTTGTCGTCATTGGCGCCGGCATGGGCGGTCTCGCGGCGGCCATCGATCTGTCGGCCCGCGGCGCTGATGTCATCGTCGTTGAGCGCGGGTCGCAGCCGGGCGGCAAGATGCGCCAAATCGACGTTGGCACAGGCGGTATCGATGCTGGCCCCACAGTCTTCACCATGCGCTGGATTTTCGATAGGCTGTTTGCCGCGGCGAACACGAAGATTGAAGACCACCTGACGCTCTACCCCGCCGACATCCTGGCACGCCATGCGTGGACCGACGGCTCGACGCTCGACCTGTTCGCCGACATTGAGCGCTCGGCGGCGGCCATTGAAGCGTTTTCAGATCGGCGCAACGCGCAGGGCTATCGTGATTTTTGCGCGCGCAGTGCGGAGATTTTCGGCGCGCTGAAGCACACATTTATCGCAGGCCAAAGACCGTCGCCGCTGTCTTTGGTCGGTCGTATGGGGCTGCGCAAGCTTCCGGTCATGCTGCGCACGACGCCAATGCAAACATTATGGAGCGCGCTGGGCAAACACTTTCCTGACCCGCGCTTGCGCCAGTTGTTTGGTCGCTATTCCACGTACTGCGGATCGTCGCCCATGTTGACGCCCGCCACGCTGATGCTGGTGGCACACGTTGAGCAGGACGGGGTGTGGCAGGTCAAAGGCGGCATGATTGAAGTGGCCCGCGCCATGCAGCGTATCGCGATTGGCCTTAACGCTCAGTTCGAATTCGATACGCTGGTGCGGGACATTCAGGTTAGAAACGGTCGCGTGCAGAGCGTGCATCTCAACGACGGTCGCGTGCTTGACGCTGACGCGATCGTGTTCAACGGCGACACCAACGCGCTCGCCAGCGGCAAGCTTGGCGGCGACGTCGCGTCTGCTGTGGACGCGACGCCGGTCGAGCATCGATCGCTGTCCGCCATTACCTGGTGCACCAGCGCGCAGCCACACGGCTTCGATCTGACCCATCACAATGTCTTTTTCGGGGATGACTATCACGATGAATTTGATGCGGTGTTCAAGCGACGCGATATCACATCGACCCCCACCGTGTATCTGTGCGCACAAGATCGCACGCTGGGACGCACGCCCACCGGTCATGAACGCATGCTGCTGCTGGTCAACGCGCCACCCGATGGTGACCGCAATGATTTTGACGATGACTATGTCGCCGATATCGATGAGCGCGCGCGCGTGGTGATGCAGCGCTGTGGCCTGACGCTCGCGCACGAGCAGCGCACGGCCACCACGCCAAGACTTTTTGATGGCTTATTCCCGGCGACCGGCGGCGCGCTCTACGGGCGCGCGACCCACGGCGCATTTTCAACCTTCGCACGGCACGGTGCGGAAACACGCATCGGGGGATTGTTCGTCGCCGGCGGTTCAGCGCACCCGGGACCGGGGATTCCGATGGCGACCATGTCGGGGCGGTTGGCGGCTGAGAAAGTGGCCGCGCGGCTTGGGTTGAAAGAGAGTGGGTAACTGTCATTGTGCCCAGCCGCCATTCGTTGAATGACCAAACATCGACACCACACACGCCAAACCGACTAACTGCCGCGACGACTTGATGCCCCACGGCGTCGAACCGCGCATCAAGTACGATAAAATGACCGAAGCGATACCCCGCTGCCTCCGGGGACGGCGTCGCACCTTGAGCCCACGCATCGAAATCGGAGCGCTTACATGATCTCTTTCAAACTCAATCAGAAAAAAGCCGCCTTCGACGGCGACGACGACACGCCGTTGCTGTGGGTGCTGCGCGATCATCTGCAGCTGACCGGCACCAAATTTGGATGCGGCATCGGGCAGTGTGGCGCCTGTACCGTGCATATTGATGGCCGCGCGCAACGCTCCTGTATGACCCCCGTGTCGTCCATAAAAGATCGCGATGTCACCACCATCGAGGGCCTCACGCCGGATGACGGTTCGCTGCACCCCGTACAAACGGCATGGCTCGACGTTGACGTTCCCCAATGCGGCTACTGCCAGGTCGGCCAAATCATGGCCACGGCCGATTTCATTCAGCGCTTCCCCAAGCCCACCGATGAAGATATCGATCAGAACATGACCAACCTGTGTCGTTGTGGCACCTATGTCCGCATACGCGAGGCGATCAAGCAGGCCGCGAAACTGGCGGAGCAAAAATCATGAGCGCGCGTCATGACGACTCCATCGACCTCACCCGTCGCCGCGTACTGATCGCGGGGTCCGGTCTGGCGGGCAGCTTTGTACTTGGCTGGCCGACGTTCGCGAAAGATCAGGCCACTACCGACAGCACGTCCCGCCAGATCGGTTTCTTCGTCCAGATCGACGAAGACGGCACCATCACCATTGGCAGCAACCAACCGGAGATCGGCCAGGGTGTGCGCACGGCGCTGCCCATGCTGGTCGCCGAAGAGCTCGATGTGGATTGGGCCAACGTACGCGTCAAATCAATGCCGCTTGGCTTGGTAAGAACGGCGGATGGGTATACCTGGAAGTACGGCGGTCAAGGCGTTGGCGGCAGCACCGGGCTGACCAGCAATTGGGAATTCATGCGCGCCGCGGGCGCCACGGCGCGACGTCAGTTAATGCAGGTCGCAGCAAAACAATTCGGTGTTGATATCAGTGACTGTCGTACTGAACCAGGTGTTGTCATATGCGACGACGCAGGCAAGCGTGCTACCTACGGCTCATTAGCGACGCGGGCCGCACAGCTCACGCTGCCCGAGGAAGCGCCGGCGCTGAAAGACATTAGCCAATACCGCATCATCGGCAAACGCCAAAAGACCATCGATGCCCGCGACATTGTTACCGGACGTGCGAAGTACGGGATCGATACGCACAAAGACGGCATGCGCTACGCCGTCATGGCGCGCTCCCCCTGGCTAAACGGGCGCGCGCGCTCGTTCGATGACAAAGCGGCGCTGAAAGTGAACGGTGTACTCAAGGTCATCAAGATCGACGGCCCGCAGCCCGGCGCGCCGTATCACATTCTGGCCGATGGAATCGCCGTCATTGCCACGTCGACCTGGGCTGCGATGAAAGGTCGCGACGCACTGGTCATCGATTGGGATAGTGGCCCAAACGCACAGGACAGCACCGACGCCTTTTGGCGCGAGACCGATGCGATGCTGGAGAAGACCGGCCAGGTCGTGGTCGACGACGGCAATGTGGATGAAGCACTCGAGCGGGCCGCCAAGGTGGTCCAGCATCGCTACCAGATGCCGTTTGTATCGCACGCGCCGCTGGAGCCGCAAAACTGCTACGCGCACGTGGCAGGCGATCACTGCCACATCATTGCTCCCACCCAAACCCCCAGCGGTGCGTCACGCGCCGCGGCAGCGGCCACCGGCATCGAGCGTGAAAACATTCACGTGGACATCACCCGCGTCGGCGGTGGTTTTGGCCGGCGCCTGACCAACGACTATGTCGCCGAAGCCGCCGAAATCTCCCAAAAAACGGGCTGGCCCATCAAACTGCAGTGGACGCGCGAAGACGACATCAAAAACGATTTCTACCGACCGGCGGGATTGCATGAACTAAAGGCCGGCGTGGACGCCTCGGGCAAAGTCACCGCGTGGACCCAACGTCTGGCGAGCGCCAGCAAATACTATCGTCGCCCAAATATGCCCGATGAAAATCTGTGGCAGGCAGAGCTGTATTCGGATGACTTTCCCCGGCAAATCATCGACGACATGCGGCTTGAGTATTTCCACCATCCCATCGGGGTACCCCGCGGCTCGTGGCGAGCGCCCGCGCATACGGCCAACGCTTTCGTCATCCAGAGCTTCATCGATGAAATTGCGCTCGAGACCGGCCAGGATCCGCTGCAACTGCGGCTCGACCTATATGGCGAAGACCGGGAAATACCCTACAGCAATCACGGTGGCCCAACCTTCAACCCCGGGCGCCTGACCAAGCTGACGCAGTTTGTCGCAGACAAAATTGACTACGCCCGCAAGCGACCCAAGGGCCGCGGCGTTGGCATCGCCAGTCACTTCACGTTTGGCGGTTACGGCGCGCACGCGTTTGAGGTGTCGGTGGCAAGTGACGGCAGGTTAACGATTGAACGCATCGTCGCGGCAATTGACTGCGGTCTGGCCGTCAATCCACAAGCCGTGGAAGCGCAGCTACAAGGTGGCACCATCGACGGCATCAGCACGGCACTGGGTCTTGAGATCACCGTACGCGATGGACAGATTCAGCAGAGCAACTTCCACGACTATCCGTTGCTGCGCATGGCCATGGTGCCAACCGCATTCGAGTCGTACATCCTGCCGTTTGACGACACGCCGACCGGTGTCGGCGAGATGGGTATTCCGTCGGCGGCCCCGGCGCTGACCAATGCGATTTTCGCGGCGACGAAAATTCGCATTCGCACGTTGCCCATCGCAGATCAGCTGGTGAAAGCGATGTCCGCCTAGCCGGGTCGCGCCTGTCGTCTGGCGACAACTTCGCCGGCCGACGGGATCAGGCGTTCCATCACCTTGGCCGAAGACAGCACGCCGGGCATACCGGCACCGGGATGCGTGCCCGCGCCGACCAGATACAGTCCGTCGAGCTCCTCACTGCGGTTGTGCGGGCGGAACCACGCGCTTTGCAGCAGCTCAGGTTCCAACGCAAATGCCGCGCCGGTGTGCGACAGCAAACGGTCCTGAAAATCCTGCGGCGTCAACGTATGCGACGTGACGATCGACTCACCCAATCCGGGCAGTACAGTCTCCTCGAGACGATCCTGCACCAGCTGGCGGTAGCGTTCAGTTTCCTGCGACCAGTCGGTTCCACTGCCCAGATGTGGCACCGGCGACAGCACGTAAAACGAGTCGCAACCCGCAGGCGCCAATGACGGGTCAGCATAGGTAGGCCGGTGCAGATAGAGACTGCAGTCGTCGGCCAGAATTTTGCGTTTGAAAATATCTTTTAGCAGTCCGCGATAGCGCGGGCCCAGCACCATGGTGTGGTGATACACATCGTCAAAGCGACGATTCGTGCCGAAGTACCACACAAACAAACTCATGGAATAGTTCCCGCGCTTGATCTTGCGGTCGTTCCAGCGCCGCCGCGGGTGCTCGGATAGAAGCTTGCCGTAGGTCCACGACGGGTCGGCGTTTGAAATAACGATATCGGCATCGATGTGCTCGCCGCCTGCCAGGCGTACGCCGTTTGCCCGGTCCTGATCAACGGTAATTTGTTCGACCTCTGCGTGGTACCGGACCGCGCCGCCCTGCCCCTCGATCAGATCGACCAGTCCACTGACGAGCTTACCGGTACCACCGACCGCATAGTGCACACCGAACTTGCTTTCCAGATGCGCAATCAGGCAGTAGTACGACGTCGTATTGAACGGATTGCCGCCGATCAGCAGCGGATGGAAACTGAACGCGATCTTGAGGCGTTCGTCTTTAAAGTACCCTTTTACCCGACTAAACACCGAGCGCTGTCCACCGAGACGCAGCAAGTCCGCGAGCGTGCGAATCGTAAATCCCAGACTGTGAAAAGGCTTATCGGCCAGGTCGACAAACGCCGTCTGAAAAATCTTGCCGCTCATTTTCATGAAGCGTCGGTAGCCTTCAACGTCATCCGGATTGAAACGTGCGATCTCCGCTTCCATGCGCTGCGCGTCGCCGGTGTAGTTAAACACCGACCCGTCATCAAAACGAATCTTATAAAACGGGTCGCAGGGTTCTACGCTGACGTGATCGGCCATAGTCTGACCGCACAGCGTCCACAGCTCTTCGAATAAATAAGGCGCCGTGATAATCGTCGGACCAGCATCAAAGGTGTAACCATCACGCTTGTAGGTGTACGCACGACCACCCGCCGCATCCAGACGCTCCAGCACAGTGACGCGGTAGCCCTTGGCACCCAGTCGCACGGCAGCCGACAAGCCGCCAAAACCACTGCCTACGACAACCGCATGTGGTCGCTCATCGGGCGCGGCGGGCGCACCGGATGGCTTTATTGCGGCGGCATGTTGTTCAAGACGTTCGGACATCGTGTTCTCCGGATTGGGGCGTCGGTGGACGGACGCCCCATGGTAGCGAAATGCCTGTCATCGCGCTGCGCTTAATAGATCGCACGCGACGCCGCCGGAGATGTTGAACGACAAAAAATCAGATTGGTGCGAAGCCGCCTCTTGTCGGCGCCAGGGTGGTTTTGCTGGCCAATGCGATGGTCAGATCACGCACCGCTTCCGGGCCGAGAATGGTGGTTAACAGGTCGCCCACCGAACAATGCGACTCAATCGGATGGCGCAGGGGACGGTTGACGTTGATCAGGTAGTGGTTGCGTCGACCTTCCTTGATGCGGACAACGATGCCCGCCTCATCCAGTTGCGTGACCAACCGCACCGCCGTGCGTTCGGTAATGCCCACACGCTCTGCCACGTCGCGCAAGCGCATGTCCGGATTTTGCGCAAGACAGACCAAAACGTGTGCGTAGTTGCTTAAAAAGGTCCAATCGTTACCGGTTTCGCTCATCAGAGTGATCTCGCTGGTTGGTTTAAGGTTGCCATTATAGGTCATACATAACATGACTACAATAACCTGTTATGTATTTCGCTAACCTTAGCCCCGAATCTGACCGTTGCCACGCACGATGTACTTGTAACTGGTCAATTGCTCTACGCCGACCGGGCCCCGCGCGTGCAGCTTGCCGGTGGCGA
>CAYGSQ010000104.1:0-2280 GCA_964352435.1 uncultured Gammaproteobacteria bacterium
GGTCAGGCCACAGTCGCCCTCCGGACCACCCACGACAAAAATGCCGGTGGGGTTAATGTGAATGTTTTTGGCATCACAGGTGTCCAGCCACTCTTTTGGCAGCACCTTGGTGATAATTTCTTCCATGACGCCGTCACGGATGTCCTTGTTGCTGACGTCCGGGTCGTGCTGGGTAGAGAGCACAATGGCGTCGATACCGACCGGCTTGTGGTCTTCATAACGGAACGTAACCTGACTCTTGGCGTCCGGGCGCAGCCATTTAAGGATGCCGGCCTTGCGCACTTGGGCCTGCTTTTCCACCAGGCGGTGCGCATAGGTGATCGGTGCGGGCATCAGCACGTCCGTTTCTGTGCTGGCGTAGCCAAACATCAGGCCCTGATCGCCGGCGCCCTGGCTCTCGGGATCTTCGCGATCTACGCCCTGTGCGATGTCCACTGACTGCTTGCCGATGGCGTTGAGTACGGCGCAGGTGCTGCCGTCAAAGCCAACTTCGGAGCTGTTGTAGCCAATGTCCTTGATCACATCGCGTGTCAGGTTCTCAAGATCGACCCACGCTGAGGTAGTAATTTCGCCAGCAATAATCGCCATGCCGGTTTTAACCATGGTCTCGCACGCTACGCGGGCGCCCGGGTCCTGCTCCAATATGGCGTCGAGGATGGCGTCTGAGATCTGGTCGGCCATTTTATCGGGATGGCCTTCTGAGACCGACTCAGAGGTGAAGAGATAGCGGTGTGACATAGCGTTTATAGGGCCTGTGACTGCAAATAACCCCCAATTATACCTTGCGTGCGAGCTGAGTGCACCGCGCGGAGCGGTTTATTTGGTAACAGATGATCTCCGGCCCGTGGCCGTATAAGTTGCCCCTGTGGCGTGAGTGCGCGACAATCCGCGCTCTTTTTTCGGTGCCTGAAACCATGGTCAAACAACGACATCTCGCCAACGCCATTCGGGCCCTCAGCATGGACGCAGTACAGCGTGCCAATTCGGGGCACCCGGGGGCCCCTCTGGGCATGGCTGACATCGCGCAGGTCCTGTGGTGCGATTATTTGCGCCACAATCCAGCGGATCCTGACTGGGACAACCGCGACCGCTTCGTGCTGTCCAACGGTCACGGATCGATGTTGATTTATTCGCTGCTGCATCTCAGTGGTTACGACCTGCCGCTGTCGGAGATCAAAAACTTCCGTCAGTTGCACTCGAAAACGGCCGGGCATCCGGAATACGGCATCACGCCGGGTGTCGAAACGACGACCGGTCCACTTGGCCAGGGTTTGGCCAACGCGGTGGGGATGGCCATCGCGGAGCGCACGCTGGCCGCGCAATTCAATCGCCCGGAATTTGATGTCGTCGACCACCGGACCTATACTTTTCTGGGAGACGGGTGCCTCATGGAGGGCATTTCTCACGAAGCGTGTTCACTCGCCGGGACGCTTGGCCTGGGCAAACTGATCTGCTTGTATGACGACAACCAGATTTCAATTGATGGCGATGTGCAGGGCTGGTTCCGCGACGACACGCCGGCGCGCTTCCGGGCCTACGGCTGGCACGTGATTGAAGATATCGACGGGCACGACGCGGAAGCGGTGTCCCAGGCCATCGAAGTGGCCAATGCCATCAGCCACGCGCCGTCGCTGATCTGCTGCAAAACTGTGATTGGCTGGGGCTCGCCCAACAAGCAGGGTTCTGCGTCGAGCCACGGCGCGCCGCTGGGCGAAGACGAAATTGCGCTCACGCGCAAGACCATCGGCTGGGAGCACGAGCCGTTCGACATTCCAGATGATATTCGCGACGCATGGGATGCGCGCGATGCCGGTGCCCGCCGTCAAAAAGACTGGCAGTCCATGTTTGATGACTATGCGGCGGCACATCCGGAGCTTGCAACCGAATACAAGCGTCGCATCGCCGGTGACTTGCCGGACGGATTTTCTGACTACGCAGACGCGTTTGTCGCCTCCACCGCCAAAGCGGCCATTGAAGCGGCGACACGCAAGTCGAGCCAGCATGCGCTCAACGGTTTTTGTCCCAAGCTGCCAGAACTTCTGGGCGGCTCGGCCGACCTGACGGGCTCCAACAATACATTGTGGTCTGGTTCGCAGGCGATCACCTCGGACAACGCGGACGGTGACTATCTCTATTACGGCGTGCGCGAATTCGGCATGTCTGCGATCATGAACGGTCTGGCTTTGCACGGTGGCTTCAAACCGTACGGCGGCACTTTCCTGACCTTCTCTGACTACGCCCGCAACGCCATTCGCATGGCGGCACTGATGAAAGTGCCGA
>CAYGSQ010000104.1:2290-8029 GCA_964352435.1 uncultured Gammaproteobacteria bacterium
ATTCCATTGGACTTGGCGAAGATGGTCCGACGCACCAGGCCGTCGAGCATGTGGCCAGCCTGCGCTTGATGCCTGGTTTGGATGTGTGGCGACCGTGCGATGCCGTCGAATCAGCCGTGGCATGGCGTACCGCCATCGAGTCCAAAGATACGCCGCACTGTCTGGTTTTTTCCCGTCAGGGTTCCAGGCATCAGCAGCGTGACGACGCGACGCTCGCCAACGTGGCGCGCGGTGGCTACGTGCTGCGAGATACCGACGGCACGCCGGATGTCATTGTTATGGCCACCGGCACGGAAGTGCAGCTGGCGACCGCGGCGGCAGATGCGCTGGTGGGCCGGGCAAAAGTCCGCGTCGTATCCATGCCGTGCGTTGATGTGTTTGCGACCCAGGACCAGGCCTATCGCGATAGCGTTCTGCCGCCAAGCGTGACCAGCCGGGTCGCGGTGGAAGCGGGTGTGACGGATCTGTGGTGGCGCTATGTGGGCGCGCAGGGCAAGGTTATGGGCGTTGATCGCTACGGCGAATCGGCACCCGCACCGCAGGTATACGAACTTTTCGGTTTGACCGCTGACCACGTTGTGGCGGCGATTGAAACTTTTATCTAGACGCGTAAGCGCGAGTTGAGGAGCGAAACTATGGCGATCAATGTAGCAATTAATGGTTATGGCCGAATTGGCCGGATGGTATTGCGTGCGCTTTACGAGTCCAAGCGTAATGACGAAATCAACATCGTGGCCGTCAACGATCTGGGCGACGCGAACACCAACGCGTACCTGACCTCGCGCGATACCGCACACGGCACGTTTGATGCGGAAGTAAAAGTCGAAGGCGATCACATGATCGTCAATGGCGACCGTATCCGCGTGTGCGCAGAACGCGATCCGTCGAAACTGCCGTGGGGCGAGCTGAACGTCGACGTGGTGTTGGAATGCACCGGTCTGTTTCGTACGCGCGAGAAAGCGGGCATGCACATTGCGGCGGGCGCCAAGAAAGTGGTGATCTCCGCGCCGGCTGGTGACCCGGTCGATGCGACCATCGTGTATGGCGTTAACGACGACGTCCTCAAGGCATCGGACACGATCATTTCGAACGCGTCGTGTACAACCAACTGCCTGGCTCCAATGGTCAAGCCACTGAATGACACGATTGGTGTGACGCAGGGCCTTATGGTCACGATTCACGCCTACACCAACGATCAGACGCTGACCGATGTCTACCATAAGGATCTGCGTCGTGCGCGTTCTGCAACGATGTCCATGATCCCGACGAAGACCGGTGCGGCGGCAGCGGTCGGTCTGGTGTTGCCGGAGTTGGCAGGTCGCCTTGACGGTTACGCCGTGCGCGTACCAACGATCAACGTGTCGTTGGTTGATCTGACGTTTGTCGCCAAGCGCGAAACCACGATTGAAGAAGTGCACAGCATTATGCGCGACGCCGCAAGCAGCGGTCCGCTCAAAGGTATTTTGACGTACAACGATGCGCCGCTGGTGTCGATCGACTTCAATCACAATCCGGCGTCGTCGAATTTCGACTCAACGCTTACGAAAGTGGATGGCACGCTGGTTAAAGTCTGCTCGTGGTACGACAACGAATGGGGTTTCTCCAATCGTATGCTCGACACGATGTTGGCCCTGTCCAACGCCAAGTAGGTCGGGTTACCGTGCACCGCCTCAGCGATATTGACGTGGCCGGCAAACGGGTCCTGATTCGTCAGGACCTGAACGTGCCGATTGCCGATGGCGTGGTCACCAATGACCGCCGGCTGCAGGCGGCATTGCCCACGGTGCGTCAGGCATTGGCGGCCAATGCGGCCGTCATTGTCATGTCCCATCTTGGTCGTCCCACGGAAGGCCAGTTTGATGAGACGTTGTCGTTGGCGCCCGTTGCCACTGCCATGGGCGCCGCACTGGGGTGCGACGTGACACTGTTGCGCGACATTGAGCAAGCGGCTTCGGTAACCCCGGGGCAGGTAGCATTGCTCGAAAACGTCCGCTTCAACGCGGGCGAAAAAGCCAATGATAGGGAACTATCCAAACGCTATGCCGCGCAGTGCGACGTATTTGTGATGGACGCCTTCGGTACCGCGCACCGTGCCCATGCCTCAACGGAAGGCGTGGCGCGCTGTGCTCCCATAGCTTGTGCCGGGCCGCTTTTGTCGGGTGAACTCGACGCGCTGGGTAAAGCACTCGGCGCACCGGCACGGCCGCTAGTGGCCGTCGTGGGTGGGGCAAAAGTGTCCAGTAAGCTGACGGTGCTTGATGCGCTGATGGACAAGGTTGACCAGCTGGTCGTCGGTGGCGGTATCGCCAATACGTTTATCGCGGCGGCCGGTCACAGCGTCGGCAAGTCGCTGTATGAACCCGATCTGATCGACGAAGCACGGCGTCTGATGCAAGGTGACGTGCATGTGCCCATTCCGACCGACGTGGTGGTGGCAAAGGCTTTTGCCGCCGATGCGCAGGCGACGATCAAGGCCGTGACCGACGTGGCCGACGACGATCTGATTCTCGACGTTGGGCCTGACACTGCGCAGGTATTGGCCGGCATGATGGTCAATGCGGGCACCATTGTTTGGAACGGCCCGCTCGGCGTGTTTGAATTTGATGCCTTCGCCAAAGGTACTCAGGTGATGGCCGAAGCCATCGCCGCGAGCAAGGCCTATTCGATTGCAGGCGGCGGCGACACGCTGGCCGCGCTCGACCGATTTGGCGTGGGTGACGACATGTCCTATATCTCAACCGGTGGTGGCGCGTTCCTCGAGTTTCTCGAAGGCAAAACGTTGCCCGCCGTGGCCGCGCTTGAGGCCTGCGCCCGCTAGAACGCGGGCGGTCAGCGCGCCTTCATCTGCGCCGCTGGCGCGAGATAAAATTAAATGAACACACAAGGAACGCACATGCGCAGAAGAACCAAGATAGTTGCGACGCTGGGACCGGCGACCGACAGTGATGAAGCGCTGACGGCGTTACTGGAAGCCGGCGTCAATGTTGTACGCATCAACTTTTCGCACGGCACGGTAGGCGATCACGAAAAGCGCATCGAGCGCGTACGCAAGGCGGCCGCAAAAATGGGGCGCGATGTCGGCGTTCTGGGCGATTTGCAGGGCCCCAAAATTCGCATTCGCAAGTTTCAGGGTGGCTCCGCCGATTTGGTTAACGGCAAAGAGTTTGTGCTCGATACCGAGCTGCGTGAAGACGGCGATGCGACGCAAGTAGGGATTACCTATCCGCCGTTGCCAACGGACGTGCATCCTGATGATGTCCTGTTGCTCAACGATGGCCAGATTGTGCTGGTGGTCAAGTCGGTCAGTGGTACGCGCGTGACCTGCACCGTCAAGCAGGGCGGCGTATTGTCTGACAATAAAGGCATTAACCGCCTGGGTGGTGGGTTGTCTGCCGCCGCATTGACGGAAAAAGATCGCGCGGATATCGCGCATGCGGCGCGCTTGAATGTCGATTTCGTCGCGCTGTCTTTTCCGCGCGATGCGCGCGATGTTATTGAACTGCGTCGACTGTTGCGTGAGGCGGGCAGCGAGAGTTTTGTTGTAGCCAAAATCGAACGCGCTGAGGCGGTGGAAAATATCGACGAAATCTTGCTTGCCTGTGATGTGGCGATGGTTGCACGCGGCGATTTGGGCGTAGAAATCGGCGACGCCGAGCTGCCGGGCGTCCAAAAAATGATCATTGAGCGCGCGCGCCTGTTTAATAAAGTGACGATCACGGCCACACAAATGATGGAGTCGATGATTACCAATCCGATCCCAACGCGCGCCGAAGTCTCTGATGTTGCGAACGCGGTCATTGATGGCACCGACGCGGTAATGCTGTCGGCCGAGACGGCGACCGGCGCGCACCCGATCAAGGCGGTGGAGTCGATGGCGCGAATTTGCGAGGCAGCCGAGCGCCAGCGAGTGACTCAGATCCCGCAACATCGGATTGAGCGCTCCTTCGACCTGGTCGACGAGGCAATTGCCATGGCGACGATGTATACGGCGAACCATTTCAATGTGAAAGCGATTGTTTCGTTAACCGAATCGGGATCAACGCCGTTGTGGCTGTCACGTGTTCGTTCCGGGCAACCCATCTTCGCGTTCACGCGCCATGAAGCGACGCGTCGGCGTGTCACGCTCTATCGTGGCGTTTACCCTGTACCGTTCGATGTCAAGAAAGTGGCTGAGTCCAATTTGACCCGCCACATCGCCGAAGAGATGTTGGCGCAGGGTGTTGTGTCGCGCGGCGAGCGACTTATTCTGACACGTGGTGCGCTGTCCGGTGTCTCGGGCAAGACCAACACGATGAAGATTATCGAGGTTTGATTCGGTGGCGCAGCTGCCGGCCGATGTAAGAGGTATGGCATGAAGCGTGCGCTGCGTATTGGCCTGTGGGTCACAGGTCTGATCGCGCTGTTCGTCGGCGTCGCGGCACTGGTGGCCACCGTGATGCTGCGTGGCTCGCTGGCGCAACTTGACGACCACGTTGTAACGACCGGCGTGTCGGCACCGGTGCGCGTTGCGCGGGATGCTGCGGGTGTCGCGACTATTTTCGGCGTATCACGCACCGATCTGTACCACGCACAAGGATACATTCACGCGCAGGAACGTTTCTTCCAGATGGATCTCTCGCGGCGTCTTGCGGCGGGGCGCTTGTCCGAACTGTTCGGTGAACGAGCACTGGACGCCGATCGTGCGTCGCGCGTGCACGGCCTGTCGCTGGTGGCCGACGAGGTCGTGGCGCAGCTGCCGGAACATCACAAGGCGCAAATCGACGCCTACGTACGCGGTGTGAATGACGGCGTGTCGGCGCTGATAACCAAACCGTTCGAATACTTTGCGGTCAGTGCACAACCCGAACCATGGCAAGCACGTGATTGCGTCTTGGTGCTGCTCGCCATGTTCCTCGATTTGACGGACGAAGAAGCGCAGCTCGATCGCCAGCGTGGCGTGATGTTCGAGCGCCTCCCGGCTGCGGTTTACGACTGGCTCGCAGCACCGGGCAGCGCATGGGATGCGCCGCTCGCCGGGCCTGCCTTCGCGACGCCGCCAATGCCGGCACAAGTCTGGTTCACGGGCGACGCCGCCGTACGGCCAGACAGCGAGCCGACGCTTGACGGTGCACGCGGCAGCAATAGCTTTGCCGTCAGTGGTTCGCTGACCGACCACGGCGCCGCGTTGTTGGCCAACGACATGCATCTGGGTTTGCGGGTGCCCAATATCTGGTATCGCGTGAGACTTGTCGAAGGCGATATTGATGCACCAACTCTAGAGGTCGTGGGCGTCTCGCTACCGGGTGTGCCGGGCGTCATTGTGGGTAGCAATTCGCACATCGCCTGGGGGTTTACTAACAGCTACGGTGATTACTCCGATCGTATTGTGCTGCGCACGTCCGGCTCGGCCGGCCGCTATCGCGTACCGCTGGGCGGCGATACATTACGGGTGCGCGAAGAAGTCATCAAGGTCAAAGATGCGGCACCGGTTAAGCTGAGCGTGCCGATGACCCGTTTCGGTCCGGTGGTTGCCGAGGATGCCGAGCGACGACCCGTGGCCGTTCGTTGGCTGGCGCATTTTTCCGAAGCGGTCAATTTTGGTTTGCTCGATATGCTCGACGTAACCGAGATCGACTCTGCGTTGGCGCTCGCGCCGCGCCTCGGAATTCCGCCTGAAAATTTTCTGATCGGGAGGCGCGACGGGCGGGTCGCCGGGACCATCGCCGGATTGCTCCTGCTGATCTATGGCACCCCGAGGGG
>CAYGSQ010000104.1:8039-9323 GCA_964352435.1 uncultured Gammaproteobacteria bacterium
TCGCCTGGACCATCGCCGGGCGACTGCCGCGGCGTGTGGGCTATGACCCAAGTCGGCCCGTGTTCAGCGATCAGGACGCTGGCTGGCGTGGCTGGTTGCGACCAAACGAATACCCGGTCGCCATCGATCCGCCGAGCGGTCGACTGTGGACGGCCAACGCCCGCGTTGCCCATGCGGATGACGTTGCCGTGATTGGGTTGGGTAACTATCCACTGGGTGCAAGAGCCGGACAGATTCGGGATCAACTGTTTGCCCGCGATCAATTTGATGAAAGCGCATTGCTCGACGTTGCGCTCGACTCCCGCGGCCTGTTTCTGGAGCGTTGGCGCACGTTGATGAGGTCGGTACTCACGCGCGAGGTGACCGCGCAGGGTCCGGCCAGACGCGCGCTGCTGGAGCAACTGTCCCGCGGCAGCTTGCATGCAAAAGCCGATTCGACGGCCTACCGCGCGGTGCGCGAATTCCGCAAACGGATTATCGATGATCTTTACGCTGAATGGCTGCAGCCACTGAGCGACCTGCCCGACATCCGCACGAATCGCCTGCGCCAAAGCGAGGGTCCGGCGTGGCAAACCGTTTCGACCCAGCCGGCACATCTATTGCCCGCAGGTGCTGCGTCGTGGTCCGAGTATTTCCTTGGCGTGGTCGACGAGGTGATCGATGTCCTGCCGCCCGCGTCCGCAAGCTCCGCCTGGGGGACGCTTAACACGGCGCAGATTCGTCACCCGCTGAGTGGTGCATTGCCGGCCTGGCTGCAGGGCACGCTGTCGATGCCGGCGCAGGGGCTGGCCGGCGACATCCATATGCCGCGCGTTCAGGGACCATCCTTTGGCGCATCCCAGCGCCTGGTTGTGGCACCTGGTCGCGAGGAGCACGGCCTGTTTCATATGCCTGCGGGGCAAAGCGGCCACCCGCTGTCGCCGTTTTTCCGTGCCGGACACGATGACTGGGCACAGGGCAGGCCGTCGCCCCTGCTGCCCGGCCCAACACGCTACACTTTAACTTTTGCCCCCACATTCGAGGACTGAATGAGTAATCAACGATTTGCAGGCACCGACAGCTACGTTGCCGACGACGATCTGACTACCGCCGTGAATGCGGCCATCGTGCTGGAACGTCCGTTGCTGATCAAAGGTGAGCCGGGCACGGGCAAAACCCAGCTTGCGATCGAGGTGGCGCGCTCTTTGGGCTATCCGCTGATCGAATGGCATATCAAGTCGACGACCAAGGCGCAGCAAGGTCTGTATGAATACGATGCTGTCTCGCGCTTGCGCGACTCACAGC
>CAYGSQ010000105.1:0-9238 GCA_964352435.1 uncultured Gammaproteobacteria bacterium
CGACGTGACAACCGGCGGCATTGCTGACGCGCTATCTGAGCCCGATACGGCCCTGCGCTTGTTTGGCAAGCCGCATATTCGCGGCCGCCGTCGTCTCGGTGTCGGGCTGGCGTTGGGCAGTTCGATTGACGATGCCCGCGCCCGTGCACGATCTGTTATCGAACGACTCAAACTCGAGTATCGCTAGACCCATTCCTACTGAAATAAGTTAAACGTCGGTTGCGCGAGGCGCGATCGGGATGGCATCGTGGTGCTCACAAAATGAGCAATCAACAAGAAAAACAAGAACAGCTCCTCGACCTGATTGAGCAGGCGTTGACGCAGCCACCGGCCCAGCGCGATGCCTGGCTGCGCGATAACAGCGACCCGGATTCGCTGGCCGCCGCACGACGGCTGCTGGACCTGGCGCAGTCGGCGACGGCCGATGTGTGGCAAGGCCTGCCCACGGGCACAGCGCCCGTCTCATTGGTCGGGCGTCAGATTGGCGCGTTCGTTGTCGAGCGATTGCTGGGCGAAGGTGGCATGGGTCAGGTGTATCTGGCAAAGCGCAACGATGGCGAGTTCGAACAGTCCGTCGCCATCAAAGTGGTGCGGTCGCAGGGGCTGCACAGTGCGCTCGCGCAGCAGTTTGATATCGAACGCCAGATTCTGGCCAACCTGCGCCACCCCAATATCGCGTCGCTGCTTGACGGAGGCACCACCGACGACGGCTTGCACTATGTGGTGATGGAGTACATCGACGGTGTCCCGTTGGCGCAATATCTTGACGACGCGTCGCCGGATGTTGAAGGCACCTTACGCTTGTTCGTCAAGCTGTGCCGCGCCGTTGAAAGTGCACATCAGGCGCTGATTATCCACCGTGACATCAAGCCTGGGAACATCCTGGTTGATCGGCAAGGCGAGCCTCGGTTGCTCGACTTTGGGATTGCCAAAGTGCTCGCAAGTGGCGGCCAGACGGATTCCAAAAATACGATTCTTGGCGCGTTGACGCCGACTTACGCCAGCCCTGAGCAAATTCGCGGCGCGCCGCTCACCACTGCGACGGACGTGTATTCGTTGGGCGTTGTCCTTTACGAGGCGCTCACCGGCGGCCGACCGCACGATATCGAAGGACTGTCGCCGGGCGAGACCGAACGCGTGCTGACCCAAACCATGACTCAGCCGCCGAGTCAGCGCATCAAACGCAATGCGACCCGGAGCACCGCGCTGCGTGGAGATGTTGATGCCATCGTATTGAAGGCGCTCGCCGCCGAAACGTCGCGGCGCTACGGCGCGGCCGGAGCGCTGGCCGATGACATCGAACGCTATTTGCGTTCAGAGCCGGTCACAGCACAACGTGACTCGGGTGTCTATCGCCTGCGCAAACTGATTTCGAGAAACCGTTTGGCGACCGGTGCCTTGGCGTTGACCACGGTCGCGATTGTCTCGGCGCTGGGTGTATCGCTGTGGCAAGCGGGCGTGGCCAACGAGCAGCGCACGCTAGCCGTCAAGCAACTCGAACGTGCCGAAGCCGTGAGTGATTTTCTTGGCGACATCTTGTTGTCCCCGAGTGCCAACTGGGACGCGGATATTCAAACCGGCACGAACGCCACCATCAGCGATATCCTTGACGTGGCGGAAGCCAAGATGGAGGACGATCTGGCCGCGCAGCCGGAAGTCCAGATCGAGCTGCTTTCGCGGATCGCCGAGGCACGCATCTGGATGGAACAGCTTGAACGCTCAGAGGCCGTCGCAAAACGGGCCTTGCAGATCGCAATGGACAAGCTGCCCGCCGATTCACCTGTGCGGGTCGACCTGTTCTATCGTATGGGCACGGTCAATTATGAGCTTGGCCGTCACGCTGAGGCTATCGGCTTTTATGAGCGGGCGATGGATGCGTCGCGTGCGCAGGGCACGCAGGGCAATTTACGCTGGCTGTACATCCTGAATGACAAAGCGATGGCACACGTCGATACCGGGGAGTTTCAGCTTGCGTTTGACATGCAGCAAGAGGCGCTCGATGGGCTGCACGCGCTGTTTGGTGACGAGGTGCTGCCGTCATGGAGCATCGGTTACGGCAACCTCGGTTTCTATCAGTTCCTGCTGGGCGATCTTGGCAATGCCATGACCAGTTTCCAAAAAGGGCTGGTCGCGTACGAGGCGTTTCCCGAGCAAACCCGAGCGCTTGGTTTGATCCTGATGAATCATATTGGCGTGCTCCATTTCATGGACGGCGACGTGGCGGCAGCGGCGCAGTGGCATACGAAATCGATCGCGGTCTCTGGTCCATTAATTGAACAGGGAACCAGCATCGACGACTACGGCATCGGCGGCAGTCGATTGGCGATGCGTGAATGTGACATGGGTAACTTTGCCGCCGCAGATGAACAAATCGAGTTCGTCTCTACGCTGCATATCGGGTTTCTGGATAGCCCCTATGCGTGGCTGCTGTATCAGGCGCAGGCCTGGTGTTTTAATGCCCGGGGCGAATTTGAACAGGCTCTGCTGGCGGCACAAAAAGCACAGGAGCTCGGTGCGGGAGACAGAGTTCACGCAAGCGGCGAGGCGCATCGCGAGCAATCGCTGGCGATCGCGCTGGCGGGTCTTGGCCGGATGGCGGAGGCGCAGGAGGCCAAACGGGTTTCCCTGACCGCGTACGAAGACTGGTTGGGCCCGGCGCATCCCTACACCCAACGCGTACGCAAGAAGCTCAGCAGTCTGATCCCTTGAGGCGGTAATCGCGTCTTGGTCACGCAAGTCGTGTAAAATCCGGCGATTCCCTAATTTCGTCTAAGGAGTTTTACGTGAAGCTTGCCAGCATGAAACACGGGCGCGATGGCGCTCTGGTTGTGGTCAGTAAAGATCTGACGCGCGCCGGGCCAATTCCAACGATTGCCGTAACAATGCAGGGGCTCCTTGATGACTGGGATGCGCTGGCACCCAAAGCCCAGCAAGTTGCTGAACGGCTTGAGTCGGACAGCGTCGAAGGTGAAATTCCGTTTGATCAGGGTGCGGCCGCTGCGCCGTTGCCGCGCGCCTATCACTGGGTCGATGGCAGCGCCTACGTCAATCACGTCGAGCTGGTGCGCAAGGCCCGTGGCGCGCAGATGCCCGAATCCTTCTGGCATGATCCGCTGGTGTATCAGGGTGGCTCGGATGATTTCCTGGGCGCGCGCGATGACATTGTCGTGCCGAGCGAAGACATGGGCATCGACATGGAGGCGGAAACCGCCATCATCACCGACGATGTGCCTATGGGTACGTCGGCCGCCGACGCCGGGCGCCATGTCAAGCTGCTGATGATCCTCAACGACGTGTCGCTACGCAATCTCATTCCAGGTGAGCTGGCGAAGGGATTTGGTTTTTACCAAAGCAAACCGTCAACCGCTTTCTCGCCCGTCGCCGTAACGCCTGACGAACTCGGTGATGCCTACGTTGACGGCACGTTCAGGCTGCCGCTGCGCACGCATCTCAATGACACCTTGTTCGGTGAACCCGAATGCGGCGTCGACATGACCTTCAATTTCTACAAGTTGATGGAGCACGTTGCGCGCACGCGGAAGTTGGGTGCAGGCACGGTCATCGGGTCCGGTACTATCTCCAATTACGACCGTTCGCGCGGCTCGAGCTGTATCGCTGAAAAGCGCATGCTCGAGACCATTGAGCACGGTGGGCCAAAAACCTCGTTCATGCACTATGGCGACCGCGTGCGCATCGAGATGCTGGATGCCAGTGGCGTGAGCATTTTTGGCGCGATCGACCAAAAGGTTCGCGGAATGTAGTCACGCGCGACTGTGGCCGGTTTGGCCGCACTGCGTTCCCGCCATCCGGTGGCTATACTGTGCGCACTGCGCTAGCGCGCGAATGATGCCTGGATACCCTATGACCCATTGGCCCCGATTAGCGGTCGTCTGCTGTGTATTGTTGGCGAGCGGTATCGCGTCTGCCGACGATGACTATCGTCTGGATTTTCGGGTCGATTTGGGTCAGGCCCCGCAGCCTGCCAGCGTGTCGCTCACCGTGAGCCAAAAAGACGGGGCGCTGCGTGAGCTGGGCTTTGATGCCAACGATCCGCAGTTTGTCGATTTCAAATCCGCCACCGGCCTTACGCGCGACGGCGATCGTTACACCTGGATGGTGCCCGATGATGGCGGCACGTTAAGTTGGTCTGCGCCCATCACCCATACGCGCAGCAGCGGCACGTTGGACGCACAGCTTGGTAAGCGCTGGGCGCTGTTTCGTGGTGAGGACGTTTTCGCTGCGATGTCGAGTCGCGTGCGCAAGGGTGCAAAGTCCAGCGCGCGCCTGCACGTAGATTTGCCCGAAGACTGGAGTTTTGTCAGTGCACTGCCGCTCGCCGAGCAGGGCTATTCAGTTCACGACACGCCACGCAATTTTGATCGACCGCGTGGTTGGATGATTGCTGGCCAGATTGGCGTGCGCATCGATCGCATCGCCGGCGTGCGCACGTCCGTTGCGGCGGGCAAGGGGCAGGATGTCCGGCGCCAGGATATGCTCGCATTGCTCAATTGGACAATGCCCGACCTCGTTCGCCTGATGCCACAATTTCCAAAAGAGATTCTGATCGTGTCTGCGGAAGACCCGTTTTGGCGCGGCGGACTGTCGGGCCCGGCTTCCCTGTACCTTCACGCCGACCGACCTTTAATAAGTGAAAACGGGACCAGCACACTTGTGCACGAAATGTTTCATGTGGGCTTCGGCCGTTCGGGTGGCAAACTCGACGACTGGATCATCGAGGGGCTGGCCGAATACTACAGCGTCGAACTGTTGCGCCGCTCGGGCACCGTTACGGCCAGCCGCAACGCCAAGACGATGCGCGGTCTTGAGCGCTGGGCCAAAAAATCCAAAAAACTCCGCGGGGCCCGGTCGAGCGGGGCGCGGACCGCGCGCGCCGTAGGTCTGTTCGCGGCGCTGGATACGGAGATCCGCCGGGCAAGCAGTGAATACTCACTTGATGACGTGGTGCGCGAGCTCAGTCTGGGCGACGGCGCGCTCGATCTTGAGGAACTGCAGACCCAGGTGCGACAACTGTTGGGCAAATCGTCAAAGCTGTTGGCCGATATTTCGTAAAAAGATTGTCGGGCTAGAACTGCCAACGCGCACCAAGCGTTGCGAATAGTGGTAACCAGTTGCCATCCTCAGTCATCAGGCCGCCATCCTGAAAGCGCAATTGGGTGCAGCATGCGTTGTCCCGGTTCAGAGCATTTTCGATTTCCAGAAACCCTTCCAGTTCACCCCGCGTGACGTCAAACGCACGGCCGATGCGCAAGTCGAGTCGCGCAAACGTCTGGTGTCGTTGGGCGTTGCGTGTCCCGGCGGCGAGACCGTTGGCATCCAGTTGCGCTGACGTTCTCGGCCAGCCCGAATGGGCAACAAAAGACAATCCGGCCGTCCATGAGCCGAATTTTCCGGACGCGCCCGCCTTCACAGCATGAGGTTGATCCCAGCTTCTGGTGACGCGACCGGCCGTTGTCAGATCATAGGCCTGCGACCAGGCGTAACTTAGCCACCATTTCCACGGCAGCGTTATCGGGCTGTTAATACTCATCTCAATCCCTGCGCTACGTGCCGAGAGTGCGTCGATCCGTATGCGATCGAATTGCAGATCAGGCAAAAGTACCAGGGAATCAAACAGGTTTTCGAAGCGCGGCTGATTCGAGCGCACGGTCTTGCGATAAGCCTCGAGGCGGAATTCCAAGTCTGATGGGAGTTGATGGGTCAAGGTAAGAATGGCGTGTTCGCTGCGCTGAGCCGCCGCAAACTCGGTAATGCCAGAGTCAATCTGCAGCTCGTTTACTTCTTGCGACTGATAGTACCGCCCAAAACTGAAGCGCAGGTCGGTACGCGAATTGTGGCGGTATAGCAGGCTGATGCGTGGACTGATTTGTTCGTCGTCGGCCGCCGTCGTGTAAGTTTGTGCATCCCAGCGCAGGCCTATATCTGCGATCAATTTGCCACGCTGCACGCGGGCAGCCGCGTGCACCGAGTACTGCGCTCCGGCCGGGTCCGCAGTGAGGTTGCGTACACCGGATTGATTGACGGTGGCAAGTTGCTCGAACCGCGGTGACAGCATGAGGGTGGAGTCGTAGCGATATAACGCGTTGATTCGCCGAGTCGAAAACCCCGCGGTTGCACGCCACAAAGTGTCTGGCTGCCATTGCCACAACTGATCGATTGCACTAATCGTAAATGCCCGCCGGTCGTTCACGCTGCCGATTGCATCGGCTGGAACGTTTAGTGTGCCTTGTCTCTCGTTGTCGATATCTGTGTGCGAGATCAAGGTGCGGGTCGACAGTTTTTCCGACCACGCCGTATCGACGCGCAGCCACAGGTATCGATTGTTGTAGGCAGCCTCGGCAGTTTCTTCGGGCAAATCGTTGAGCGTCATGCGATCACGACTAACCAACGCATTGAACGCGAGATTGTGTCGTTCGCCAACTTGTTGAGCCGTGTGCGCCAATATTTCTGAGAACCGCGGCTTGCCGTAATTGGTGTCCAGCGCATCGAGGCTGAGGTCCAGATTTCCGCGGCGAGCACTGACCAGCCAATTACCAGTGCCCCACTGTCCAATCGACGCGATAGACGCGCTTAAAGTGCTCGCCTCTAGCTGCCACCCAGCTTGCTGCGTTGGATCGGCCAGCGAGATGTCAATGACCGAGCTCATGCGGTCGCCAAACTGAGCTCCGAAGCCGCCGGCATAGTAGTCAATATGACCGATCGCCGCTGCATTTATTACGCTGGTGGGCGCCCCGAAATCCTTCAAGTGAAATGGTTCGTAGAGCCGCAGTCCGTCGAGTGTCACCAGCTGTTCGTTAAGCGCGCCACCGCGCACATGACTAAGCGCGGTAATGCCGCCGCTCGTGGTACCAGGTAGTTGCGCAATTGCACGCATTGGCTCGCGTCCAAGGAGCGGCAGCGTATCGAGGGTTTCACGATCGAGTGTTCTTCGATCAGCGACTGAGTCATTCGCCAATCGGTGGCGACTGGCGCTTACAATAACTTGCTCTACAGGTGGTAGTGCCGGGTTCGGGAATGCTTTGGGCGGTGCAGATGCAAATGTCATGTGCGGTTGGCGCGTTATGAGCCAGGTTTGCTTTGGCCCGGCTCGCAGGTTCAAGCCCAGTGCGCCAAGCTCACGTTGCAAGATCACAATGGGATCGTGCGTCGCGTCAGTCAGCCTGATAGACAAGTTGCGACCAACGACATCCTCGCTGTAGATGATGGGTGCACCCTGTTCGATGCTGATTGTCAAGAATTCGCGCAAGTTCATGACATCCTGCGCCTGCACGCTGGAAACCATAAATGCGAGAAAACCTAGTGCAACCGTGCCAACAACCGCCTTCATGTGCGCAGTGTAACGACAATGCGGCCAAATTATTGTACCGATCCTGAAGTAACCACAATTTCGGTCGGCGTTACGGCGATGTTTTGTGCAAGTGTCGTGGTCGGGATGACGGCGGCCAGCGATTGCTCCGGCGTCAATTGATCAATACTCCCGCGCAGCCTGACCATCTGCGCCGCGTCCTGTGCTGCACGATCTCGGTAGATCAGCCGGCGCCCGGTCTCCCTTGCGACCCAGCCAAGATAGGCGTGCAGGGTAATGTCGTTGATCTCAAAAACAGGAGCGAGGGCCTCCGCCCAAGCCCAGACATTACGTTCATGCTCAATCGACTGCCGTGCCACTTCACCAGAGTTGTGTTTGGCATGCAGCTCCATGTACGCCGTTGCCGTGTAGCGCTGCTGGTCGCGGAGCAAATCGACGCGACCTTCACGCACCCGGACATAGAGTTTGCTTGCATCAAGCTGCAGAGAAAACTGCGTCCCGATTTCGCGTGCCGTGCCAAGTGGCGTGTCTATGGTAAGCGGCGCGCGTGTCGCGCTGGTGCTGCCCGCATCAACATACAGGCGCCCGGTATTCAGCGTGAGATCCGATTGGTCGCGGATCTTCAGCCATGTATTGCGATCGAGTCGTACGGTTCGCTCGGGGCCTATACCCAGGGTTACGCTGCCAGACGGTCCTGTCTCAATGATGTCGCCCCGACTTATTCGTGTTTCTGTACGTATCGGTGCTCCATTAATCAAGGGTCCCCCGGACAGTCGTTCTATGCTGGCATTGAGTTTTGTCGCAACGTCAGGCGGTGTCGGCGCACGCACACTCAGGCCCAGCCAAAGTGCCAGACCCAAGACAGCCGTGGCGGCGATCCCAAAATTTTGTCGTCGGCGATATTGGCGCTTGGCCACCGCATCCTCGAAAGCCTTGCGTACCTGACGTTTTGCCCGTTCATGGGCAAGTGGCGCGTTTATTTCGCGAGTGCCGGCTTGACGGATAAGTTGGCCAATCTTGTCGTCTTCGGGTTTCACTTGAATGCCTGCTCGGCGTCGATGCCGTAGAGCGATTCGAAGCCATCTCGAAACGCAGTGCGTGCGCGACCCAGCAGCGATTCCGCCGCCTTGTTCGAGATATCCAGTGTTTGGGCAATCAACGCAGTGCGTTCGCCTTCGATGTATTTCATCTCAAGTGCCTTTGCATAGCGCAGCGGCAGATGGTCAAGCACCAGTTGGACCAGACGATTAAGGTCCGCCACGGTTTGCGCGTGCTCGGGCTGATAGTCGCTGTTGGTGATGGCCTCAAGTGCCGACTGCACGGCGGGAGAATCCTCGAACAGAGTATGCCGCGTTGGATCGGTGCTGTGACGGCGATAGTCAGTCGCGAGTGTGTTGCGACATATCTGACACAGCCATGTTAGTAGCGAACTTTCGCCACGGAATTGATCCAGTTTATACATAACGTCACACAGGGTTTTTTGTGCGACGTCCTCGGCCATCGCATGGTTACCGTCGGTTCGCGCCAGAGCAAACCGGGTTAGACGGGGGAAGTACGTGTCGAAGAATGCATCGAAGGCTGCATCGTCGCCACGAAGGATCCGCGCCACAAGGCGCCGATCAAGCTCAAGTTGTGAAGGCGAGTCTTCCACTTCACGAGTTTAGACGTCATCACACACAAAAATCCCTCGTCGCGAGGGATTTCATGTTCGCGGCGCGTCTAACCGTTGAAGGCGCGACACTGAGGCGCGCTGCTAAGAGGGCATATTTTGCTTCAATCAACCTGCTGGCGCTGTTTGGCGCGCATTCTGGGGTCGGGCGTTCTCGGTCTCTACCTGCTTGCGCTGGCGCCAATAACGTCCGCCCTGAACCTCGATGACCATCGCGGCAAGGTGGTTTTGCTCGACTTTTGGGC
>CAYGSQ010000106.1:0-9237 GCA_964352435.1 uncultured Gammaproteobacteria bacterium
GAATAATTCGAACTCGTCGTAGTCGACCGCGTTTTGCAGTCGCGACACCCACGCCATCTCGCCTTGCCGTCGGACCATTTCCTGATTGTCGGCCTGAAAGAACACGACGCGGTTACGCCCCTGGTCCTTGGCCATAAAGCATGCAGAATCGGCGAACGACAGCAGCTGCGGCTGTGTGCCGGTGGTGGTGGTCAGGTCGACGACACCGATGCTGCCGGTGACGCGGAACGATTGGTCCGCTGTTTCAAAGCGATCGTTGGCCAGCGCCTGACAAATTTCGTCGGCGCGACGGCGTGCATCGACCAACGGGCAACCGCGAAAAACAATGGCGAACTCGTCACCGCCGAGGCGCGCCAGCGAATCACATTCGCGCACGTGTCGCGCCAGCAGTCGTGAGACTTTCAAAAGCAACTGATCGCCAACGTCGTGGCCGCAGGTTTCATTGATGACTTTGAAGTGGTCCAGGTCGATATAACACAGCACGCTTTTGGCGCCGCTTTCATCGCGTTCCGCTAGCGCCGCTGCCAGGTTGCCTTCGAAACGGCGGCGGTTGGCAAGCCCCGTCAATAGATCGAAATTTTCCTGATAACGCAGCTTTTCCATGAGTCGGCGGGCGTCTGTAATGTCTTCGCATACCACCAACAGCTCGCGCTGTTCGTCGGTGTCAATGGCACGTGCCGCAACGCGTACCCACAAGTCACTACCGTCTTTGCGCACCAGACAGGTTTCCCAATGATGCACCACGCCCGGATCCGAGAAACAATGGCGAGCATAGCCGGTGACCTGTTCGCGTTTGCTCGGCAAATGCAGATCCAGAGCGTTCATGTCGACGAGTTCTTCCGGGCGGTAGCCAAGATGCTCCGCGCCATATTGATTGGCTGAGCGCACGCGACCAGACGTGCTGACGCAGATAAAGATGGCGGGGTTTTCGTCGAACAGCATGCGCATATGCTGTTCGCGTTCGCGGGCATCGCTTTGCTGGGCGGCGCGATCGGTATCGGTCATCAGTACGCCGCGTGCGATGGCGCGACGCTTGTCGGCAGATTGATGGACGCGCAAATTGGCTTGCATATGCACGACCCGGCCATCGGCGCGACGCAAGCGGAAACGCAGCGGTGGGGCGTCGTCGCCACGCCGCTGGATGGCGGCGGGTGAGAGTTTGGACCGGTCTTCTCTTATTGTGATCTGGCGAATAAAGTCGGCTTGCGTCAACCAGGTTTCACGGGGGTAGCCGGTCAGTGCTTCGATGGTGTCGCTCACATGCCCCATGCGCCAGTCTGGCAGGCGTGCGGTAAACATGACGGCATTGCCGTCCGAGGCCGCGCGCCGATAGCGCGTAATCTCGGCGCGCAGAGCGTCTTCGACACGTTTGGTTTCGGTCACGTCGTGGATGACACCATTGACGTCGCCGTAACCATTGCGTGCGCCTTCAACGCGTAACCATCGAACGCTTTTCGATGACGTGGCGAGTGGCAGATTCAGGCGGAAGGCATCGCGACCACGTAACGCGCGCGTAAGCGCGGCGCCGTGTTCCGCATCGGTATGCGATACCAATGCATGCAAGTCTTCGATGGTGCCATCGGGGAGCCATCCAGGCGTGCCCGCAGGCCAAGACCACGTCGCGTTGCGCGCGTCATACTGCCACGCGGCAACGCGCGCGCCGTGCGCGCTACCCGTTGTCAGTGCACGTGTCTTACCTGATTCACTCATGAACGTTGCCATTGCCATTGCGCTTGTGTATTTATTTTTTGTGCGTTCTCAACGCCGCGCGCAGTGCGATCATCGAGCGGTTATCCAGCCGTGCACATCCCATGCAATTGGCCCCGGACAGCCTGCCTGATGTTACCGGATACGCGCATGGGAAAGTATCCGCCGGGTAACCACGCCTTTGAATCAGCAACGTGGCGGATTTGCTACAGGTGCTTAGTTTAGCCACAACGGCATTGGTATTCTGTGGTTTTTCAGGGGTTTCCGTGGGAAATGCCCCATTTTGCTGCGTTTAGGCCAGTTTCGAGGGGGCTGGGTGCTGCTGCGCCATTTACGTCGTTCTTCGTGGAGTTGGTTATACTCAGGTCACTCAGTGAACTTGTGGGGATTCATAATAATGATCAGACAATCATTGCCCTCTGACGTCCTGCGCCCAACGCGTGCAGAGCTCGTCATTTTGAGGGTTCTGTGGGCCGGCGGACCGTCGACGGTACGCCAGGTCCACGAGGCGATGCCGGGGGACAACGCCAGTGGGTACACGACTATTCTTAAGTTGTTGCAGATCATGCATCGCAAAAAGTTAGTGGTCCGTGACGATTCGCGGCGCGCACACGTGTACAAACCTGTCTTTAGTAAGCAGCAAGTGCAGGAGCAGCTGACCAGTGACCTGATTCAGCGCGCGTTCGACGGCTCGCCGTCGCAGCTCGTATTGCAGGCCTTGGGCGGTTCGCAAAACGCGACGCAAGAAGATTTGCGCGCGATTCGCAGCTTGCTTAACGAATTGGAAGGGCAGCAACTGACCAGTTAGATGGTGGCATCGACAATCGAAAACTTGGTGCAATTAGCGGGGTCTGTACTCCTGCACACTCTGTGGCAGGGCGTGCTGATAGGCCTGTTGTACTCGTTGTCGATGCTTTATCTGCAAGATCGTTCACCGCGTGCCCGCTATGGCTGCGCGGTGTTTTGGCTGGTTGCACTGGCACTGGCGCCGCTTCTGACGGCCGTATTGCTGGTTCAGCCTTCCGTCGGCTGGTTAGCGCTGCCTGGGGCGGCAGCGCTCAGCGTACCGATCGCGCAAAGCGCACTCACCAATATACAAACTCTTTCACCGATTCTGGTCAGCTTGTGGCTGGCTGGCGTTGTGCTGCTGAGCGTGCGTTTGGTGTGGAACTGGCACAAGGCAGAGCGGCTCACGTACCTGGGCTGTCATCCGATGGGCGAAAAGTGGGATCGGGCTTTGGCAACGTTGGCGCGGCAAATAGGGGTGTCGCGTCCCGTTCGCCTGGTTGAGTCCGTGGTGGTGTCGGTACCCACGGTGATCGGTTGGCTCAAGCCAATTATTCTTATTCCGAGCTCCGCCATGCTCGGGCTGACTCAGCGTCAGCTCGAACTGGTGGTCGCACATGAGTTGGCGCACATCGCGCGCTATGACTATGGCATCAACTATCTTTTGTTGGCGGTGGAAACCCTGTGCTTTTATCACCCGGTGGTCTATCTGATCGGGCGGGGTATTCGTGACGAGCGCGAGCTGTGTTGCGATGATCTGGTGGTGTCTCGCTGTGGCGGTCGCTACGAGTACGTCACGGCACTCACCGACCTGGAAACACTTCGCTCGCGTCATCTATTGAGCGAGCCGCTGAGCAATATTGCGGCAACAGGTGGCAATCTTTTGCATCGGGTGCACCGCATCGTTAAGGGCAGTGCGCCGCCAGCAAACGGTATTTATGTCGGCACCATCGCCATGACGCTGACCGTTTTGCTGGGTGGTTTGCTGGTACTGAACCCGGCCCCTGCAGGGCGCTTGGCAGGCGTGAGCGCCGGGGCCGTCGCGGCAACCGTCCCGGCTGATGTGCCCGTGCCGCGTATACGTCCCATCGAAACAATTGTGCGCGCGTCGGCGGGGAATCCCCTCATCGCATCGCAGAGAGTCGCGTTTATCGGTGAGCCGCCAAGTGCGGATGACATCACGATTGAGCCGCTTGCGCGGTCCGGTACTGCACCCGCAATGATGCGTGCATCGCTGCTAAAGATCCCGCAATTTGCAGTTTTGGACGTGCCTACGCTTGCGTTTGACTCAGTGCCCGTCGTGCAGGCGAACTATGAGCCGGAACGAGCAGGTCCAACGCGGGCCATGATCAGCGAGCTGGATCTCAAATCGCCGATGCTCGATTCGCTGTCTGATTTACGCCAGGACGCATCGCGCGCGCTGGCGGTGGGCAAGTCGCCCTACACGGTCGTGGGGCAACGACCGGAAGACTCCGAATATGTGGTCAGCACCATCGACGCATTGCGCGAAGAAGGTGGGGCACTGATCACCCGAATCGAACCGCGGTATCCCAGTCGCGCCCGGCTGCGTGGCTACACCGACACCGTTCAAATTGAGTTTCGCGTGACGGACACCGGTGAGGTCAGCAATATTACCGTCGTCAGTTCCAACTCACGTGTGTCATTTGAACGTGCGGTCGTGCAGGCTGTGCGCAAGTGGCGCTATGAACCGTTGATCCGAGACGGCGTACCGGTCGAGCGGCGTTTGGTTGAGACCTTTGCTTTCCGCCTTAATGCACCCGACGGTCCCGTACACGGCACCGGCTGCAAGCGCGACAAGAACAATCGCTTCACCTGCAACACCCCCGGCATCAGCCGCATACTCTAGTACTCGTAGTCCATTGCCATGACGTCGGCATCGCGCTTGAGCGCGGTGGCGATTTCAACATGCTGTGGGTGCGTCGCATAGGTGATGAGATCTGCTCGGCTTGGCAACTCAACCAGCATCCCATGGGTAAACCCGTTGGCGCGATCGGTGAAGTTCTCGCCCAAGGTTAAACGCGTGATGCAATCGACGATGCCCGTGAGTGAGGCCAGCGCGTCCATATGCTGCTGCGCGGTTTGCGCCGTGATGCCGGGTCGAAATCGAATCCAAACGCTGTGCGCGACGGCCATAGATATCTCCATAGAATTTATAGTTGTGCTGGTAATAGCATTGCTTGCAACGTATTGCGACACTGTCGCTAAATCGGACGTCAGAAACAACAAGAGAGCATGCATGACACACACTAGCGCAGCTGCGATAAAGCAACGCCATCACGGCGTGTGGTTTGCCCTTCTATTCGCGTTGTCATGGGCGACGTCAGCAGCCGGGCAGACGGATGCGCAGCTGGAAGCGCAGGATCCTGAGCCGGTTATTGAAGTCGCGGCCGACTCCGCGAGCGACACCGAGATCAAGACGCGTATCAACGGCATCTTTGCGCAAATTGATTCTCTGTCCGAGGTCACGGTGGGTGTCCAGCAGGGCGTTGTAGTTCTGGGTGGTTCCGTTGCCAACGAGCGCTTTGCCGAACGCGCTGCGCAACTGGCAATTCGGCTCGAGGGCGTGGTCACCGTCGAAGATCAAATGGAGCGGACGCTTGACGTCGAGGGCAATGTTCGTCCCGTCGTCACAGAGCTGCGTTCAGACGTGGACCACTGGGTGCGGGCATTACCGTTGGTACTGCTGGCGCTGGCTGTATTTGGTGTGATCGCGTTTGCGGCGCATTTGCTCGCCAGTTGGTCCGGCTTGTGGCGGCGTCTGGCACCCAACAGCTTTTTGGCGACGCTGATGTCGCAGACCGTGCGCATTGTGGGCATGGTGGCCGGTCTGATCGTTGGTCTGAACCTGATCGGTGCCACGGCCCTGATGGGGACCATACTCGGCAGTGCCGGTGTGATTGGTCTGGCGATTGGTTTCGCGGTTCGCGACACGCTGGAAAACTATATCTCCAGCATCATGCTGAGTTTGCGTCAGCCGTTTCGGGCCAATGACCACGTCGTGATTGATAGTCACGAGGGCAAAGTGGTGCGTCTGACATCCCGTGCAACGGTGTTGATGACGCTTGATGGCAATCAGCTACGTATCCCTAACTCGATGGTGTTTAAGGCGGTCATTCTTAACTATTCGCGCAATCCGCAGAGGCGCTTCGATTTCGAACTGGGCGTCGACGCGAGCGACGATCCATTGGCGGCGATGAACGTCGGTCTCGAGGCAGTCTCAGCGCTGGACTTTGTGTTGCAGGAGCCGGCACCCGGTGCCGTGATCAAGGCCGTCGGCGATTCCAACACCGTACTGCTGTTTCTCGCGTGGGTAGACCAGACACAAACCAGTTTCGGCAAAGCGCGCAGTCTGGCGATCCGTGCCGCGACCACGGCGATTGAAGACAATGGGTTCACCATGCCCGAGCCGATCTATCGGTTGCGTTTCGATTCGCCTGTGCCCGGGCTTGGCGGGGGCGTTACGGCGGTTGCCACGACCGCCGCGCCGACCCAGCCCGTCCGCACGCTCACGACACCGCCTGATACGTCTGATATGGATGTCAGCCCGGAGTCTGAAATCGAGGAGATGATTAACGAGGAGCGCACGCAAGACGGGGGCGAGGATTTGCTCGACAGTTCGCGGCCCGTGGAATAAAGGCGTGCGTGTCAGGCGGCCGCAACGAGGCGCTGTATCATCGTCATCGTACCCGCATCTGCTTGTCGCCATGCGTTCAGGGCTGCATGGGCCCAGCTCTCGACCATGTCATTGTGTTGCGCCAACGGTTGTGACCACACCGCCTCAATGGTCACCTCAAATGCGCCGGGGCTGATGTGTGGCCGCGCGAAAGCCCGCCCGGCCAGCGCCTGCAACAGTCGCGTTGCGCGTTGGTGAGGCCAGCCCAGCTCGAGCACCACATGTAAAGAAGTTAGATGCACCCACAGCGATTGACGCGTGCGCTGTGTCGACAAATCACCCGGATGTTGTACTGCGTACGCATCGACAGTCAGGCGATGACTATGTTCGAACAGCGCGCTATCACTGTATTCCCGCGCTAGCACCTCGCCGTACGCCGCCCAGCAGCCCGCCGAAGAACTCATGTAACCATGGGTGGGCCCGTTGCTGGCCGGGACGTTGGCACCGCATGCAAAGCAGCGTTCGTGGTTCATAAAGCCAACGTCATAAAACGACTGAATGGATCAAATTCGTAATTGGAAAACGGACCGCAGTAGCCAAACCCGAATTTAAGATACAGGCCGTGCGCCGGTTCAAATGCCTCGCCCGTGCCGGTCTCAAGACTCAGACGGTGATAGCCGCGTCGGCGTGCTTCTTCGATCAGGTGTGTGAGCATCGCACTGGCGATGCCGCGGCCCAGGTGGACGTTCGCCGTGCGCATTGATTTGATTTCGCCATGATGCTCGTCCAGCGCTTGCAGTGCGCCGCAGCCCAAAAGTGTGTCGCCGTCCCATGCCGACCAAAACGACACGTGATCGGCGCGCAGGCCGTCAAGGTCGAGCGCATGGACGCTTTCGGGCGGCGAGGTCGCGCGCATGTGGGCCAGATGTTCGTCAAGCAGCGCCAGCGTCGCCGCGCCGGTTACATCGTCCAGTCGGATTTCCATGGCTCGAGTATAGACGCCGGTCTGTGCTTCAGGCTAGACGAGATCGGGCCATAGCCAGGCGAAAACGCCAGCAACAATCAGCCCGTAAATGAGCGCATCGAGCAGGAAGCGGGCGACCGTGGCCCACAGGTGTCCGTACCAGATGCCAAACGGAATCTGTCCCCAGCCGAAAGTCAAAAAACCGATCGCACCGACCAGACGAAAAACCTCCATGTAAGGCGTGCCGGCTGTCAGGGCCAACGTTGCGCAATAGGCAATCAAGGTACAGCCAAACAAAAAAAACAGGATTTGCTGGCCGATCAGTTTGGGCATATTTGGCATCCCCCGATCGAACACGGTGACGAACGCAACGGGCCCGTCACTATATTTTTTTTGCATCGCTTCGCTGGCCATTTCCTTCATGTCGATGCAGTAGGGCAGCGCGTGAATGCCCTTGCCGGGCGAGCCTGCCCGGATGGCAGCAGCGACATCGTCCTCATTGGACAGCTGCTGGTAGTCGGCATTGTGATATTTGAGCAGCATGTGAATGAGTGTACTGCTGATCCAGGCCAATATTGTGGCAATGGTTATGGGTAGCCAAAGCTGGGAAAGTGAAACTGACATACTGTGCGCTCCGTTTGTTTATGAGGTCGTAGCGGAGCCGTTGTGGCGCATCGGCGGGCAGTGCGCGGGCCGCAAACAGGCTACTGAGAGTATAGCGGGCGCGATGGTGTTGACATAATGAGACTCGGTTCACAGCAAGGTGCCGCGGTGTCGCTAGACTGAGCGAAATTCTCATCAAGAGTGATGCATGGACGAAATAGCCTCGCGACGCCAGGGACAGGGCGTCACGGTCGACTCGGCAGCGGCCTACCAGCGGGAACTCGACGAGTGCCTGCGTACGGCCATCACTCTGCATGAGCAGGGCAACTTTGACCAGGCCAAGCAACTCTATTTGGCGCTGCTCGAGGTCCAGCCGGAACATTTTGATGCGACGCGATTGCTGGGCATGATGGCGGACCAACTGGGGCAGCCGTCGATCGCCTGCGAACTTCTGGCACGCGCGACCGCGCAACAGCCGGGCAATGTTGATGTGCTCTATCACTATGGGCTGGCCTTGCAACACGCACAACGTCCAGATGCGGCGGCTGGCGTTTACGCGCAGGCCCTCGTGCAGGCGCCCGATCAATCCCTGATCGCTGAAAATCTGGCCGTCGCACTGGTGGACGCCGGGCGCGAGGGTGACGCGGTTGAAGTCTGCCGTCGGGCGTTAGCGCTTAACGACGCCTCGGCCATCGCGCACAGCAATCTGGGTACACTATATTTTAACCGCGGTGACACGATGCGTGCGCGGCGCCATCTCGAACGTCTGGTTGCTTTGCATCCTGCACTCGCTCAGGCACGCGAGAAGCTTTCTACCGTGTTTTTGCGAGAGGGCAACTATGCGCAGGGCTGGTCGCTGTACGAATGGCGTTTTGCCAGTGAATCGTTTCTGAGTCGCAATCGTGTGCGCCTTGGCGCCTACCCGACGTGGGCCGGCGGCGATCTCGCCGACTGTACGATTCTGGGCACCCCGGAGCAGGGCGTCGGCGACGAAATCATGTTTGCGTCGTGCTTCAACGAGTTGATCAACAGCGCCCGGCACGTCGTTATTCAGTGCGACGCCCGGCTAGAGGCTTTGTTCGCCCGCTCGTTTCCGGCCGCGACGGTGGTGGGCAGCGCACAGCCGCCGTCCGAAATTCACATCGATTGTTGTGTGACCGCCGGGTCGTTGCCGCGCTTTTTCCGTACGTCGTCCAATGCATTTTGCGGCCAGCCCTATCTGGTACCGGATCCCGTACGCCTCGATTTCTGGCGCAAGCAGTTGGCCATTGACGGGCAGGACCGGCGTGTCGGAATCTCCTGGCGCGCCGGGTTCGACCCGCGGGCGCAGCGTGCCCGTTCAGTCGATTTGTCAATGTGGTCATCTGTTTGCAGCACCGAAAAGACATCTTTCTACAATCTACAGTACGGTATTCATGACACCGAAATTGACGCGTGCGCCAACGCCGGCCCGCCGTCACCAGCCGGACTTGCGGGCATCGATCCGCTCACAAATTTGCATGACTCTGCGGCGCTCATCGTTGCCCTGGATCTCGTGATTACG
>CAYGSQ010000107.1:0-5446 GCA_964352435.1 uncultured Gammaproteobacteria bacterium
ATCATGAAGCGCGCCGCCGCCATCGTGACCGACCATGGCGGGCGCACCTCCCATGCGGCGATCGTCAGCCGCGAGCTGGGCCTGCCTGCCATCGTCGGCAGCGGCGTGGCGACGCATCTGCTGCATCAGCCGCAGGGCGGCAAAGGTATTTTGCTGGGCGGCATTCCGGCCGCGCGTCGTGGCAAGGTCGTCATCATGGGTGGCGGCGTAGCGGGCGGCAATTCGGCCATCATCGCCGCGGGTCTTGGCGCTGAGGTCATCGTTTTTGATATGGACCGAGACAAGCTCGAGAAAGCCCGTGCGCTGGGTGCCAACGTAACCGGTCTTTATCCGCACGTGGCCGACGTGGCGCGGGCCGTTGCGGAGGCGGACATCGTCGTCGGTGCCGTGCTGGTTACCGGTGAAAAAGCGCCGCATGTCATAGATCGCGGCATGGTTGAGTCCATGCAGGCCGGCAGTGTCGTGGTCGATATCTCTGTCGATCAGGGCGGCTGCATTGAAACTACGCGGCCGACCACCTACGCCGATCCAACCTACGCCCATCATGGTGTCACCCATTTTTGCGTGACCAACATGCCCGGCGCGGTACCGCGCACAGCGTCGCAGGCCTTGTCGGCCGCGATCGCGCCTTACGTCGAGCGTTTGACTCACAGCGATTGGCAGACCTTTGCGCCACTGGTCAAAGGCATCAACGTGGCCGATGGTGAAGTGAAGCATCCGGCGCTGATGCGGTAGGTTATGCGTCGCCGGGCCTGTCCCGGCGGCCGTTATTGTCATGGTCAATTCAGTCGAGCAGCAAACGGTTCTGGGCAATTCCGTCAGTCGCGCCTTACGCGAAGCGGCCCTGTGGGTGTTTGGTGCCTTAGCCATTGTGATGCTGGCCGCACTGCTCAGCTACGACATGTCCGACCCGGGGTTTGCGGACACGGGCGCTGAAGGTTCGGTGCGTAATATCATCGGCCCGGTGGGCGCCATGTTTGCCGACCTGGCGTTCTTCCTGTTTGGTCGGCCCGCATTTTTGTTCCCGATCATGCTCGGTGTCGCGGGCTGGATGGTGTTTCGGGCCAGACGTACCGACACACCGGTTAGTGCCAGTGACCTGTCGTTTCGTATCGGGGGTTTTGCGCTCACGTTGATCACCAGCTGCGCGCTATCGACGCTGCATTTCGATCCGGCTGGGCTGACCAATACCGCCGGCGGTGTGCTGGGCAAAGTGACGGGCGAGAGTTTTGCCAGTGCGCTGGGCTTGCTCGGTGCGACGCTGCTGCTGCTGGCCCTGTGGCTGGCTGGCGTATCGCTGTTTGCGCGCCTGTCGTGGATTGCCGTGATGGACATGTTGGGCGCCGCCGTGCTGGGTGGCTTCGATGCGCTGCGTGCGGCTGTCGCCAGCCTGCGTGACCGGCTCGCCGGGCGTCGCGTGCGGCAGGCTCGACTGGAAACCGTCAAGACCGAAACAGAACGCCAGAAAACGCGGCCCGCGCCGCGCATTGAACCGGCCATCCTGACGCCGGTGCCCAGTGAACGTATCGAACGCGAACGTCAGGTGCCGCTGTTTGATCCGGCCACCAGTAACGAGCTGCCGCCACTCAACTTGCTGGATGATCCGCCGCCGCCGATCATGACCCATTCGTCGGAGTCGCTGGAAGCACGTTCGCGCCAGGTTGAACTCAAACTCAAGGATTTTGGCATCGAGGTCGAAGTGGTCTCCGTGCATCCGGGACCGGTGGTCACGCGCTTCGAACTGCGTCCGGCACCCGGCCTAAAAGCATCGCGCGTTACGGGTCTGTCCAAAGATCTGGCGCGGGCGCTCTCGGCGACCAGCGTGCGTGTGGTCGAAGTCATTCCCGGCAAGTCGGTCATCGGCCTTGAAATTCCCAACGAACAGCGCGAGCTCGTGACGCTGGGTGAAATTTTGCGCTCTAATGTTTACGACAAGTCTTCATCGCCCATAACCCTTGCATTGGGCAAGGACATTGGCGGCAAGGCGGTCGTGGCCGATCTTGGCAAGATGCCGCATCTGATGATCGCAGGTACCACAGGCTCAGGTAAGTCAGTGGCCATCAACGCGATGGTGCTGTCGCTGCTGTACAAGGCATCGGCCGAGCAGGTCCGCATGATCATGATCGACCCAAAAATGCTGGAGCTGTCGGTCTACGAGGGCATCCCGCATTTGTTGTCGCCGGTTGTCACAGATATGAAAGAGGCGGCCAATGCGCTGCGCTGGTGTGTGGCCGAAATGGAACGCCGTTACCGGCTGATGTCGGAGTTGGGCGTGCGCAATCTGGCGGGCTATAACCGCAAGGTCAAAGAAGCCATCGTCGCGGGTGAGCCCATTCCCGATCCGGTGTTCATCAAGATGCCGGGCAACGAGGGACTGGAAGTACCGTTGCTGGATCCGCTGCCGCTGATCGTTGTGATCATCGACGAGTTGGCTGACATGATGATGATTGTCGGCAAGCAGGTTGAACAGCTCATTGCGCGTCTGGCACAAAAAGCTCGCGCGGCCGGTTTGCACCTGATCGTGGCGACGCAGCGCCCGTCGGTGGATGTGATCACCGGTCTGATCAAGGCCAACATTCCAACCCGTATCGCTTTCCAGGTGTCGTCGCGCGTCGACAGTCGCACCATTCTCGATCAGATCGGCGCCGAACATCTTTTGGGTCATGGCGACATGCTCTACATGCCGCCGGGCACCTCCATTCCCAATCGTGTGCACGGCGCATTTGTTGACGATCACGAAGTACATCACGTGGTCGACTACCTCAAATCGGCGGGTGAGCCGGTCTACATCGATGAAATTTTGTCTGGTCCACGTGGTCCAACTCCAGGTGTGGCGGGTAGCGGCAGCGACGACGACAGTGCCGAGAGTGATCCGCTGTACGACGATGCCGTGCGCATTGTGACCGAAACGCGCAAAGCCTCTATTTCCGGGGTTCAGCGCCGGCTAAAGATCGGTTACAACCGCGCCGCGCGAATTGTTGAGGCGATGGAGGAGGCGGGTCTTGTGGGTCCGCAGGAGTCGAACGGTTCGCGTTCGGTGCTCACGCCACCGCCGCCCAAAGACTGATTTGCTCGCGGAGACCTGCCCAATATGAAGCTGACACAAAGTTTTGCGCTTACCCTGCTGGCCATGGCGTTGCCCGCATTCGCCCAGGCGCCGGCTGAGGCCACCGCGGCGGACGCCACGTCGGCGCGCGCCCGACTGGTCGAGTATTTGGCTGATACGCAATCCATCAGCGCCGATTTTCGCGCGGTTCAGCTCGATGAGGAACGCGTCGCGATGACTGAGCAAACGGGCCGCATGGCGATCAAACGCCCCGGCCGTTTTCGCTGGGACTACCTGACACCCAGCGAGTCGCTGATTGTCTCCGACGGCGAAATGCTGTGGACGTACGACCCCGATCTCGAGCAGGTCATGGAACGTCGCATCGATGAGCTGGAAGGGTCCAACCCGACGCAGCTATTGGGCGGCGACGCGGACCTCGATCGAGATTTCGAAGTGCTCAAGGCGTTCCGCGTCGACAAGGTCGACTGGATCGAGGTTAAGCCCAGAGACGCAGCGTCAGATTTTGATCTGGTGCGACTGGGGTTTGTTGAGGGCACCATCAACATGATGGAAATGCATGACAAACTCGGCAACATCACGCAGTTTGCGTTGACCAATGTGGTCGCCAACGGCGCGATTGATGATGCTCTGTTTGCCTTCAAGCCACCGCCCGGTACCGACGTTGTTGACGGGCGGTAGCCGGTTACACGTGAACACCCGTGCGTAACCTGTCACTGCGCTCACTGTGGATCACTGGCGGCGTGATCCTCGTTGTTGCCATCATCTATCTGTCATTGATGCCAAGCCCGGGCGGCTTGATGCCGCAAGCGCTGAATGATAAGTCCGGTCATGTCATTGCCTATTTTGTTCTGATGCTCTGGTTCGCCGGCTTTTGGCAGCGCCGCTGGCACCTGCGGCTTGCGGCCGTGTTTTTCGCGCTGGGCATGGGCATGGAGTTCTTGCAGGGGTTTATCGAACTACGTGTCTCTGAAGGCCTCGATATGGTGGCCAACGGATTGGGCGTAGGGCTGGGACTGCTACTGGCGCGATTGGGTCTGGACGGCTGGTGCGGGTTCATTGAACGACTGTTGGGTCGCGCCGGTTCCGCCGATGTCTGAGACCCGGGCACCGCTGGCCGAGCGCGTGCGTCCGGCAAGCCCGGAACAATTTTCCGGTCAGTCACATCTTTTGGCCGACAACGGGCCGCTGGCCAAAGCGCTGGCAGGTTCGGCACTGCACTCCATGATTTTCTGGGGGCCGCCGGGCACCGGCAAGACGACGCTTGCGCGTATGCTGGCGCACAACAACGACGCGCGTTTCATCAGCTTGTCCGCGGTGATGTGTGGTGTGAAGGACGTGCGCGCCGCGGTCGCGGCGGCGCTGGCAGATCGTGAACAGTTCGATGCCCGCACCGTGCTGTTTCTGGACGAGGTGCACCGTTTCAACAAAGCACAGCAGGACGCGTTCTTGCCCTATGTTGAGGACGGCACACTGGTATTCGTTGGCGCCACGACCGAGAACCCATCATTTGCGTTAAACAACGCACTGCTGTCGCGCGCCCGCGTGTACGTGCTCAATGCGCTAGGCGCGGCGGATATCTCCGATGTTTTGCGCCGCGCACTCGATCACGCGGACGCGGCGCTTGACCTGAGCAATGCGCAAATAAGTGATGACCAAATTGAACGCGTCGCCGCGGCCGCCGACGGTGATGCGCGACGCGCGTTGAATTACCTGGAGCTGTTGGCCAACGTGGCCCCGCCGGGTGCGCCTGTCGACGATGCGCAGATTGAGCAGGTCGTATCCGGCACGCCGCGGCGTTTCGACAAGAGTGGCGACGCGTTCTACGACCTGATTTCTGCGCTGCATAAAAGCGTACGTGGTTCTAATCCGGACGCCGCGACTTACTATGTTGCGCGCATGCTCGACGGCGGTTGCGATCCGCGCTATGTGCTCCGGCGACTGGTGCGTATTGCGAGTGAGGATATTGGTAATGCGGATCCGCGCGCGCTGACCATGGCACTCGATGCCGCGCGTGCCTTCGATCGCCTGGGCTCGCCGGAGGGCGAGCTGGCGATTCATCAGGCCGCCATTTTTCTCGCCTGTGTGGCGAAAAGCGATGCGGTGTACACCGCGTCGAAAGCCGCGGCAGCCGATGTGGCGCAACGCGGCTCACTCGATATCCCGATGCACCTGCGCAATGCACCCACGAGTTTGATGAAGGATCTGGGGCACGGCGCCGGCTATCGCCACGCACAGGACGAGACCGATGCGTTTGCGGCTGGCGTCGACTACCTGCCGGCCGAACTCAAGGACAAGATCTACTACCATCCAACCGGGCGCGGTCTTGAAGGACGCATTGGTGAGCGCCTCGGTACGCTGCGCGAGTTGGATGCTCAGGCA
>CAYGSQ010000107.1:5456-8634 GCA_964352435.1 uncultured Gammaproteobacteria bacterium
AAACCGGAGGCGGGCTGATGTCCTGGCCTACCTGGGTGGCGATTGGTGCGGGCGGTGCGTTGGGCGCGGTGGCGCGTCATGCGTTGGTACAGTGGACGTCGCCCACGCTTGGCGAGGGCTTTCCGGTCGGCCACTTCACGGTCAATGTGCTTGGTAGCGTATTGATTGGTGTGCTCTACGCGGTGCTTGCGCGCAGCGCCGATTTGCAGCTGGTCCGATTGTTCGCGATCTCCGGTTTTTTAGGCGCCTTCACGACCTACTCGGCATTTTCTCTGGACGCGCTGAGCCTGATTGAACGCGGCCAGATCGCCATCGCTTCGACCTATGTCATCGCCACGGTGATCACGTGTATCGGCGGGTGTGCCATAGGCGCGCTTGTCGGACGCTTTGCATTTGGTTAGTGTCCGCTGGTTCGCGCCGCTGTAGCGCGCTGTGCTTAATTTATGAAGGACTCCCATGCTTGACGCCCGACTGCTCCGCCAGGACGCCGATGCGGTGCACGCAAACCTGCGCCGTCGTGGCGTAGAGTTTCCAACCGCCACGTTTAGTGAGCTCGAGAGCCGCCGCAAGTCGCTGCAGGTGGAGACCGAGGCATTGCGCAATGAGCGCAATCAAAGTGCCAAGTCCATTGGCGCGGCCAAGGGCCGTGGTGAGGATATCGCGCCGCTGCTCAAGGCAGTGGAAGATCTGGGCGATCGGCTAAAAGCCTGTGAAACGCAGTTGGGGGAAGTGCAGGCTGAGCTGTCCGAAATCCTCAGCTCATTGCCCAACTTGTTGGCTGACGACGTGCCGGACGGTGCGGACGAGGAGGCCAATGTGGAACTGCGGCGGGTGGGCGAGCCTGTGACGCGCACCTATAAAGCGAAAGATCACGTAGACCTTGGCGCAGGCCTTGGGACGCTCGACTTTGACGTGGCGGCCAAAATGTCCGGCAGCCGTTTTGTTGTCATGCGCGGGCAAATGGCGCGGCTGCACCGGGCGCTCGCTCAGTTCATGCTCGATCTGCACGCGCGTCATCATGGCTATACAGAGGTCAATGTACCGCTTCTGGTGCAGGACGATGCGCTGTTTGGTACGGGCCAGTTACCGAAATTTGCGGATGATCTGTATCGCACCAATAGCGAAGGCGGGCACTATCTGATTCCAACGGCCGAGGTGCCGCTCACGAATATGGTGGCGCAAACGCTGATTGAGGCCGATGAACTGCCCATGCGTTTCACGGCGCATACGCCGTGCTTCCGCTCGGAGGCGGGGTCCTATGGTCGCGATACACGCGGCATGATTCGCCAGCACCAGTTCGAGAAGATCGAGTTGGTACAGATTGTGGCGCCTCAGGATTCAGACCAGGCTCTGGAAGATCTGACCAGTCACGCTGAGCAGGTGCTCAAGATGCTGGAGCTACCGTATCGTGTGGTGTGCCTGTGTGCAGGTGACACGGGCTTCAGTGCTCGCAAGACCTACGATCTGGAAGTATGGCTGCCGGGTCAGAACCAATATCGTGAGATATCGTCGTGCAGTACCTTTGGCGATTTTCAGGCGCGACGCATGGGTGCGCGATGGCGGAATCCTGAAACCGGCAAGACCGAGCCGGTCCATACGGTCAACGGATCGGCGCTTGCGGTCGGGCGAACGTTGGTCGCGGTGCTTGAGAACGGTCAACGGGAGGATGGTTCGATTGCGCTGCCAGCCGCGCTTGAGCCGTACATGGACGGCACCAGCGAGTTGCTGATCTAACAGGGGGACTGACCACGGTTTTCCCTATTCGCCCTGTTCGACAAACGTGTCGAGAAACAGTCTGCCTATGGGCGATTCTTGAACGCGCGCATCGTAAAGTGGATTGGGCCAGTTCAGCGCATCGGTGTTGCCAAGGGCGATCAGCGCCCAGTCGTCGTCCGGTGCCTTAAGCAGCAAGCCGGCGTACGCATCGGGCCACCAGCCCGCGTGCCATACCAGTCGATGGCCTTCCCAATTCTGGACATACCATCCGTAGGCATACGCGGCGGGCTGACCGTCGGGGTTGTTTGGCGGGGTCCACATGGTGCTGCGCAGGGCCGGCGATAGAATCCGTCCCTGATCGAGCGCAATCGAATAGTTGGCCAAATCGATCGCGCTGGCAATGATGCCGGAGCTGCCGTTTAGCTCCGGGTTGGGTAGCACGGACGGGGCCAGACCGTCGGACTGCTCCGGTGCAAGTCTGAATGGCGGCGCCAGATTGGTAAGCGCGGTGGCACCCTGTGGGTCGCGCCAGCCTGCGGCCACGTCGGTCAGCCCGGCCGGATCGATAACGTAGTTGCGGACCCATTCGCGCCAGTTGCGGTCGGTGTTCTCTTCTACCCAGTTGGACAGGCGACCGAAGACCACAGGGTTGTATAAAAAGCTCGTGCCGGGCGTTCCCTGGACGCGATGCTGTAACACTTGGCGAACGCTTATGGGCGTGTCGCAGCGCGGCGCCTCGACGATCGTGCCATCATCAAGCGTTCCACCACCAAAAATAATACCGACGCTGGTGAGCCATTTGCAGCGCTCCGGCCAGTCGCTAAGTGACGTAAACGGCGCGTCGAGATCTATGTGGCCATCCGCATCCATTGCGAGCAACGTCGCGGCTGTGAATGTCTTGGTGATGGACGCAATCAGATACGAAGTCTGCGCCGTCGTCGGCTCTTCGGCGTCGTGATCCTGCCACCCGAAGCCTTCAGCAAACACAATCTCGCCTTGGTGAACGAGTGCTACGGACAGGCTCAACACCTTGTCGCGTTTACGCAGTGCAATCAGCTTCTCACGAAACGTGTCCAGACGCGGATCGGTGTCCGCAAGGGCCACGGTCGGTGCGGCACAGCCGCTGATGCCAAGTGTGGCGAGCAGCAGTAAAACGATGTATCGCAATCGCGGTATGGGTGTCGTCATTTTTCTGTTCCTTCATCGCGGTCTTCACGGCGCCTTGGTTTGCCGTCACGTCGTTGATCGTCATGCGGGTCGTCGTCATCGTCGTCTTGGTCGTCATCGCCGCCGCTGCCAATCGGGCTTGCATCGCTGGACCACGAGCGCAGGTGCAGGTCGCGCTGCGGGAACGGGATCTCGACGTCCGCTTCGCGGAACGCTTTGTCGATCGCGAAATTGATATCGCTGGTGACGCCGAACCGTTTTTCGATTTGGCGAATCCAGACGCGCAGTTCGAAAT
>CAYGSQ010000107.1:8644-9198 GCA_964352435.1 uncultured Gammaproteobacteria bacterium
GGTCGAGGCCGGTCGCCTCACCGAGGCGACGTTCGAGCTGGCCTATACCCTGCGCGCGGCGCGGGCGCGGGGCCTTTGGTCAGGACCTCCGGGTGCTCGCTTGCTACTTGCTCCAGAATGTCTCGCACGCGTTCGGTATCGCTGCCGTAGGCAACGCCGACGTTGAGCGTCAAGCGACCGAATGGATCATGCAGCACCCAGTTTGTGACCTGCGCGGAGACCAGCTCCGAGTTCGGCACGATGATGTGCCTGCGGTCCAGTGATTCGATTTCGGTTGAGCGAATACGAATGCGTTTGACGATGCCCTCGACATCGCCGACGCTGACGAAGTCGCCAGATTTGATTGGCCGCTCGAACAGCAAAATAATGCCGGATACAAAGTTGCTGACAATGTTTTGCAGACCAAAACCAATACCCACCGACAGAGCCGCCAACACTACCCCCAAACCTTTCAGCTCGAATCCGGACAGCGTCAGGCCGAGCAGCAGGGCGATCAAAAAGCCAACGTATCCACCAAGTGTGACCAGCGCTTCGCGCGAGCCACGATCCATGCC
>CAYGSQ010000108.1:0-9192 GCA_964352435.1 uncultured Gammaproteobacteria bacterium
GTTCACTGGTCGTGACTATAAGCGAAGCGCCTTTTGCCTCGCAGCCCGAGGCGTTTGCACAGGGTCAGACCGCCGTTTTACCCGATTCTCAAGTATCGATCGAACAACAGGACAATCGCATGTTCCTGTTTGAGCCCGGCGTCACACTCAATGACATTGTGCGTGCCGTAAATGAAGTGGGAGCCGCTCCCGGTGATTTGGTGGCCATCCTTGAGGCCCTGAAACAGGCAGGCTCGCTGCGGGCAGAACTGGTCGTCATATGAGTTCGATGGACAGCATGCTGGTCACCGACGGCGCCAATCTTTCGGCGCTCAAGGCGCGAGTAAGCACGGGCGATCAGGCCACAGCAACCGATGATCTGCGGGAAGTCGCGCGCCAATTTGAATCGCTGTTTACACACATGCTGCTCAAGAACATGCGTTCCGCCAATTTGGGCGAAGGCGCAATGGACAGCGAACAAAGCCGCTTCTATCGCGATATGTTTGACCAGCAGTTGGCCAGTGAGCTTGCTGACGGCCGCGGCCTTGGCATTGCCGACATGCTGGTCCGGCAGCTGGGCCAGGACGCGCCGCCGCCCGCATCGCGCGTGCGCCGTTCGTATGGTGCCGTAGCGGCCGCAGCGGTCGAGGGACCCGCCATCTCCAAGCCCGCGGATGACCCGATCAGCTTCATACGTCGCCTGGTGCCGCATGCCGTAAGGGCGGCCAAAATACTTAAAGTGGCGCCGCAATTCCTGCTGGCGCAAGCGGCGCTCGAAACAGGTTGGGGCCAACACACCATCAAGACCCAAGACGGCGAGGATGCCCACAACCTTTTTGGCATCAAGGCGACCGGCAACTGGCAGGGTCCAACGGCGGCTGCGCAGACCACCGAGTTTGAGGATGGTCAACCACAAAGCGTCCGCGACGAGTTTCGGGCGTATCGTAGTGAAGCAGAAAGTTTTGCCGACTACGCCAGGTTGCTGCTGCGCTCACCACGCTATCGCGACGCCCTCAACCGTCATGATGACGGCGCGGGCTTTGCTCATGCACTGCAAAAAGGGGGTTATGCAACTGACCCCAACTACGCCCGCAAGATCATGAACATCGCGGGTGGTCAGACCATGCGCGATGCCCTGGGCGCCCTAAAGATTCGGTAGCGCCGGTCGCTACGTCATGAGCCCGGACGCATCGGCGGCGGGACAACGGAGTCGTTATGTCAATTTTGTCCACCAGTTTATCCGCCTTGCGGGTGTCACAGCGTGCACTGGAAACCACTAGTCACAATGTGGCGAATGTCAGCACGCCAGGCTATTCGCGCCAGCGTGTGAATATAAGCGCGCGCCTGCCAACACAATTTGGCTTTGGCGCGATTGGCAATGGTGCGCAGGTGCAAAGCGTCCAACGCATTTACGACCAGTTTCTTGGCGACACCGTGAACAATAGTGTGAGCGAGTACGGACGTCTGCAGGCCTTTGCGGGCTTTTCCGATCGGCTTGGCAGCATTATGAGCGATCCCGAGGCCGGTTTGGCCGCCAATATGCAGTCGTTCTTCAACGCCGCCAATGATGTCGCCAACGATCCGGCGTCGATCAGCGCACGTGAAGCCATGCTGAGCGAAACGCGCGTTGTGACCGGCCGCTTCAATCAAATGGCGCAACAGCTCTCGTCCATGGACGCCGAGATCAACTCTCGTATCGCGCAGGATGTCAGCGATATCGACGCACTTGCGTCAGCGATCGCCGACGTAAACCGACTAATAGTTAGCGCCAGCAGTGGCGACAGCAACCGGCAGCCCAATGACCTTTTGGACCGACGCGACACGCTGGTGAAAGAACTGGCGGGCAAAATCGGCGTCACCACCTCCGAGCAGGAGGACGGATCGCTCAACGTATTTTATGGCAGCGGCCAACCGCTCGTGGTCGGCGGCAACCCAACCAGCCTTATCACCCAGACCGACCCAACCGATCCGTCGCGACTGACAATTCAGGCGGGCGAGGGCACGGTGACGGCCAATGTTACCGAGTCCATGCGTGGCGGCTCACTTGGCGGATTGCTCGACTTTTCGCGCGAGGGCATAGGCACCGCGCGCAACCAGCTTGGCCGCATCGCCACAGCGTTTGCGATGGACGTAAACGAACGTCATCGCAATGGTATGGACCTCAATGGCAAGGTGGGCAACGATTTCTTCTCGATTGGCGAACCGGAAGTGGTGGCATCCAGAAGCAATACTGGCACTGGCACGCTTAGTGCGAGCATCGCCGACCTGGCGGCGCTCGGCGCCGACGACTTTGTCGTTGAGTTTGACGGTGGTGCGTACTCGGTACGCAATGTGACAACCGGCGAGGATGTGCCGTTTAGCGGCACCGGCACCACCGGTGACCCATTGAGCTTCAACGGCATTGAAGTCGTCGTGAGCGGCGCGCCCGGTGCGGGCGACGAGTTTTCTTTGCGACCCACCGCGAACGCGGCAAGCTCGCTGACGTTGGCGATCGATGACGGGCGCGACATCGCCGCCGCCTTTCCAGTACGCGGCGCCGCGAACAGCGCCAATACCGGCTCCGGGTCCGTAGAGATCACGCAAATTTTCGACACAAGCAATCCCGCCCTCCTCAACGATGTATCGATTACGTTTACCGATGCCAATACTTACCAGATCGACGGCGCTGGCGCGTTCGCCTATACGCCCGGCGAAGCCCTCAATGTCAACGGCTACGAAGTGGTGATTGACGGCTCGGTGCAGGGCGGAGATGAATTTACCGTGGGCTCGAACGTGGGCGGCATCGGTGACAATCGAAATCTGCTTAACATCTCGACGCTCGCCAACGACGGGCTGCTGGATGGCGGTAGCGCGACGCTCAATGACGCCGTTGCATCGCTGGTTTCACAGGCCGGCATCAACGGACGTGAAGCATCACGCGGACTCGCCGCTCAGGCCACATTGCTTGAGCAAGCTGAAGCGCGTGCCCTCGAAGTCTCTGGCGTCAATCTGGACGAAGAGGCGGCGAATTTGCTCCTGTTTCAGCAAACCTATGAAGCGGCATCGCAGATGATTGCGGTCGCTGACCAGCTGTTTGGCACATTGCTCAATGCGGTACGCCGCTAGGCGCACACGCATGAACCACTAACAAGGCGGACTTGACCGATGCGCGTACCTACCGGAGCCTATTACCAGCAAAGCGCCAATTTGCTCTCGCGGCTGCAAGGCGAACTGACTCAGACCCAACTGCAAATCGCATCGGGTCGTCGTATTCTCTCGCCATCAGACGATCCGGTTGCTTCGGCGCAATTGTCGAATATAGAATCGGCGTTGTCGCAAAACGCCCAATTTCAACGCAATTCCAACCTTGCTAGCAGTCGCCTGAGTGTCGAGGAGACCTCATTGACCGACGTCCAGAATGCGATGTTTCGACTGCGTGATTTGATGGTGCAGGCGAACAACGATACGCAAACCAGCGAATCGCGCCGATTCATTGCCGTCGAAGCGCGCGAAATACGAGACCAGCTGATCGAGCTCGGCAACCGTCGCGACGGGCAAAACAACTTCATTTTTTCCGGTTACCAATCGCGAACCGAACCCTTTAGTTCCGTCAACGGCGCGGTGCTGTACAACGGCGATCAAGGTGAGCGCCGTCTGCAAATAGGCCCATCACGCTATGTCACGGACGGCGACTCGGGTGCAGCCGTATTTATGAATATACCCAATGGCAATGGTCAGTTTGTAACCAGTGCGGGCGCGGGTAATACGGGCACTGGCATCGTCGGTGAAGGCACATTAAATGGCCTGAATGCTTGGGATGGGTCCACTTACAATGTCGTGTTTACTGCGACAGACCAATACAACGTGGTCGATGAAGGCGGGGCCGTGGTCAGTACATCTGCGTTCGAACCAGGCGATACCATTGTCTTGCCCGGCGCCACGGTCACCATCGATGGCAGTCCGGACGTAGGTGATGAATTCAGCGTGTCGCCGTCGACCACGCAGGACGTGTTCTCTCTCGTAGAACGCTTTGCTGATGCACTGGACGCGGCGGCTGGCAATCCTGCGAGCAACGCGCTTTTGCACAATGAAATTAATCGGTCCCTGACCGACATCGATCAGAGTATCGGCAACGTGCTTGATATTCGTTCGAGCGTCGGCTCTCGCATGCAGGCGATTGAAGCCCAGGACGACAGTAACGCAGATTTCGATCTGACGTTGCAGACCACGCGTTCACAGTTGCAGGACGTTGACTTTGCGGAGGCGATCTCGCGCCTCAACCAACAACTGACCAGCCTGCAGGCAGCACAACAAACCTTTGCTCGCATCCAGGGCTTGTCGTTATTTGACGTCATCTGATATCTGACGGTGGTGCTTGCTGCGCGGCCATACTCTATGACATTCCGATGAGAACCGCGTCTCAAAATGCAGAGTGCGAAAGCGTGGAAACACGCCGATTTTCAAAAAAACCCACAAAAATGCAACGCACAACTCAAGTTTCTCCCTGACGCGCCGCTACAAATCCCGTACAGCGATTTCGATGTGAAACTCGTTGTCGCACATTAAAGATTTAGTAGCTTTTCACGGAGTAAAGAAATGGCTCAGTACATCAATACCAACGTTGCATCGTTGAACGCACAGCGCAATCTGGGTCGCTCGCAATCAACCATGAACACGGCTATGCAGCGACTGTCTACCGGCCTGCGTATTAACAGCGCAAAGGACGACGCCGCTGGCCTCGCAATTTCAGAACGATTCACCACGCAGATTCGCGGCCTTGACCAGGCTATGCGTAATGCGAATGACGGCATCTCGCTGGCCCAAACGGCCGAAGGCGCGATGGGCGAGCTGACCAACAACCTGCAGCGCATTCGTGAGCTGGCAGTGCAGTCCGCCAACGTCACGAACTCGAACTCAGATCGTGCCGCACTCGATGCAGAAGTGCAGCAGCGTATTGAGGAAATCGATCGCATCGCGACGCAAACTTCTTTTAACGGTTTGAACGTCCTTGACGGTACCGCAGGTTCTGCGCAGTTCCAGGTCGGCGCCAACGTTGGAGAAACCATCAGCCTTGGCTTGTCCACGAACATGCGTTCAGGTGCGCTTGGCCAGATCGCCAGCGCCACCGGCGACGTCAACGGCAGCGCATTGACCGGTGCTCTGAGTATTTCGGTCGGCACCGGCGATCCGGTTAGCATTGGCTCAACCGATGGCGATACCAGCGCGAAAGGCATTGCTGAAGCCATCAACTCGTCCGGCGTCTCCGGTCTGACTGCCCTCGCCAGCAATAACGAAAGTCTGGCTTTCGTTACCACGGGTGGTAGTGCAGGCGATACCTACTCGCTCACGATCAACGACACCGCGATCTTTGCGGCCGAAGATGCCGCGGCTGGTTTGACTGGCGCAGCAGTGGAACAACAGATCAATCTGTTTTCAAGCGAAACCGGCGTCGTCGCGACGTTCGACTCTGTCGCTAACACTATCTCGCTTGACGCGGCCGACGGCCGCAACATTGTCACGGCCGAAACCGTCAGTGCGGGCTCGGTTGGTGGGGGACTGACAACGGGCACCTACGAGGGTGAGCTTACCCTGTCGGCGTCGGAAAATATCACCATTGCCGGCACGGAGGCGGCGGTATTGGGCCTTGGGACATCGATTACCAAGGACGCCCAAACGCTCAACGATGTGTCGGTATCGACAGTCTCGAACTCGAATACGGCGATTCAACGTATCGATGCCGCGCTGCAGTCGGTGAACTCGTTCCGCAGTGACCTCGGTGCTATCCAGAACCGTCTGGAATCGACCATCGCCAACCTGGCAACGACGACGGAGAACCTCTCGGCCTCACGTGGTCGAATTCAGGATGCTGACTTTGCCGCCGAAACCGCTGCCTTGACCAAGGCGCAGATTCTTCAGCAGGCCGGCGTCGCAATGCTCTCGCAGGCCAATGCGCAGCCGCAGGTTGCTCTGAGTCTGCTGGGCTAAGTTCAATACGGCATTCAAAAGCCCCCTTAAGTTCCTGAGTAGAACTTAGGGGGTCCCCGTCCAACGGACAGGGACGAAATGGGGTCGGACGCGGGTTGGCATGACGCGTCCGACCGTCTCATTATTCGGAGACATTAGTCATGAACAACGACATTCAAAATGCATTGGTTGCCCGCTCGACCGTATCTTCAACGGCGCAAGCTGGAAATGCCAACACAACAAAGGCCCAAACCGGCAGTGATTTGCCGCCGGCGGAAAAAACTGACCGCGAAGAGACCGCAGCGCAGCCAACGCGCGTCGATGTAGAGAAGGCCGCCAAAGACCTGGCCAGCCGCGCCTCTGAACTCGGGCGCGATTTACGCTTTGAAGTAGATGACGACAGCGGCATTACTGTCATCAAGGTGATCGACCCCACCACCGAAGAGGTTGTGCGGCAAATACCAAGCGAGGAAGCCGTGGAGCGTGCAAGCCAGGGCGATAGTGCCACGCTCAACTTGATCAATGAGACGGCATGAAGACGAGCTCCCCAAACGTGGCACGCAAATTGCTTAACACTCAGGACGGCGCTCGCGACGATCGTCACCGATCTGACCTCACTTTAGGAACCACTCGATGATTACAGCTCAAGGTATTGGCTCGGGCCTCGACGTCGCCTCAATCGTCTCCCAGCTGGTGGCCGCCGAAGGCCAGCCGGCGACACTGCGTCTGGCGCGGCGTGAGGCCAGCATTCAAACCGAATTATCGGCCCTGGGCAGTCTGAAAAGCGCTCTGTCTAATTTCAGCGATGCGCTTGGGAGCCTGAGCGATATTGATGTCTTTCGCTCACGTACTGCCAGCTCAGGCAACGAAGATCTGTTTTCTGTCAGTGCCGGCAGCAGCGCCGTTCCCTCCAGCTATGACGTCGAAATTCTCTCAGTCGCGACCACGCAGAAACTGACATCGCAGGCGTTCGAAGACGCTGAAGACAAACAACTGGGCGCTGGGCAACTGATCATTACCAGTGGCCCCGACGCGAGCGACTCGTTTGGCGTACTGATCGACGCGGAAGCATCGACGCTCAGCGACATCCGCGACGCGATTAACAACGACGAACAAAATACCAGCGTTCAGGCTTCTATAGTGAACGCAGAAGACGGCGCGCGCTTGATTCTGACCTCGACCAGAACGGGTGAGGACTACGCGATCACCATTGAAGGTGGCGCGGACAACACGCTCGACATGTTGACCTACGGACCGGATGCGGTCGGCAGCACGATGACCGAATTGCGCCCACCTGCGAATGCTGTCATCCGGATTGACACGTTTCAAAGCAGCAGCAGTAGCAATGTGTTCAGCAATATTATCGACGGTGTGTCGATTAATGTTCTGGGTGCCGACCCGGGCACGGAATACACGCTAGACGTCGCCTACGACGAAAGTGCCGCAACGTCCAAGGCTGAGGAATTCGTTGAGGCCTACAACTCCCTGGTCGATTCCTTGGCGAACTTGACGCGATTTGACGCCGAAACAGGTGATGCGGGTGCACTGCTTGGAGATCGCGCCGTGCGCGACGCGACTCAGGCGTTGCGCCGTGAACTTGCCGGCGGCGGATTTCTCGCAGATGGCAGCTATCGCTCGCTAACCCGCGCAGGCATTACGACGGAGCTGGACGGTAAGTTGACCATCGACAAAACCGTGCTGGGCGAGGCGCTCACAGAAGATTTCGATTCCATTGCGCGCCTGTTCGGCAGCGAAGATGGATTTGCCAGTCGTTTGGATGAGGTGCTTGCACCGTTCATCGAAACCGGCGGTCAGCTGGATGAGCGGACGGACGGTCTGAAAAGCTCAATCGATCTCATTGACGACCAACGCGCTGCGCTGGACGTGCGGCTTGCGTCAATCGAAAAACGCCTTTTTCAGCAGTTTTCAGCGCTCGATTCCATCGTATCGTCGTTGACCAACACTTCAAACTTCCTGGCATCACAGCTTTCTGTGCTGCCCGGCGCAACTCGATAGAGAAACGAAGATGAACTACCCATCACGCAGTGCGCTCGGGAGTTATCGGGCAAATGGTGCCTCCCTCGCCGTAGACCATGCTAATCCGCATCAGCTCATTGATATGCTCATGACCCGCGCTTTGGGGCGTCTGGCCATAGCGCGCGGCAACATCCAGCGCGGCAATTCTCAGGCCAAGCGAGAAAATCTCTCAGGTGTGATGGCGATCATAGCGGGCTTGCAGTCCTTTCTTGATCATCAGGGAGGGGGCGTAGTCGCAAGCGATCTGGATGCCCTATACGATTACATGGGTCGCCAGTTGGTCAAGGCCAACGTTAGCGATGATCTTGCACCTCTGGAAGAAGTAACACGGCTGCTGAAAGAGATTCACAGCGCCTGGCAACAAATTGACCCCAACGTGACACAGGAAGCCGTCACGTCAAGTCTTCCAGCCTGAACGGCTGGATTCACGTACCACAAGGACGAGTACGCATCATGGAAGAACAACAAAAGCCAATTCTGACTGACCTGTTGACCGTTAGCCGCAACCTCGCAGAGGCGGCCAGCGAAGGTGAATGGGAGGTGGTATCCGAATTGAAAGGACGGCAACAGGAGCTGGTCGAAACCTTCTTTGACGGTCACGGACGCAGTCCCTTGTCGGCACACGTATTGTCCGAACTAACGCAAGTACGCGTGTTCACGGATCTGGTGCTTGAGCTTGCCAAGAAGCGTCGCGCCGGACTTTTGAATGCCAGCCAATCATTGCAATCCGGACGCAAGGCGGCGAAAGCCTATTCGGCACAAAGCGTCGCCGGCCAGAAACAGCGCGCGCCGATGGGCGTATCGCCATAACATAATACTCGCCCAACTTGCGCGCGCGTTTTCATAACGCGTGCAGTGCCCTGACGCACATCAATTTTGACGCTTTCTCAGCGTTCGAATTATGCGTAAATATTTTGACGCTAATTCGACCTTTTGTGATTGCTATCACTGTTTCCACTGCGCAACACAGCCTATGGTTAACACCGTCGCAAGGACGATGCCTTTGACCCGGTGAATCAACTCACCAATTAAGTTAAAGACCATCACGCGACAGGCACATAAAAAAATAAATGGCGCAGTGGAGGCACCAGTTTATGAGCGAAAAAGCTCTAGTTGCAGACAGCATTTCAGATTCGATTCACACCACGAACGAAGCGCTCAAGTTGGTCGATGACGGCACGCCCGTCAAAACCCCATCCCTCGCAACCAAACAGCGAACAGCAAGCCAAGAAC
>CAYGSQ010000109.1:0-9119 GCA_964352435.1 uncultured Gammaproteobacteria bacterium
GAGAAGCGCCTGGGACACGCCCTGGCTCGCCAGACTCAGACCGCTGTAGTTGCAAAGACTTGAGATCCGGTCTCAACTAGACGGCATGATGCGCATCCTCACAGGCTCCCACCTCGCCGCCGCCGCGCTGCTGACCAGCACGATCGCCATGGCGCAAACCGTCCCCCCACTCATCCCGTTCGCCAGGACGCTCGACCTTCTGGTCGTGGACAGTTCGGCCGACGGAGTCTGGCGCCTCGCTGACCGCAATCAGGACGGCGACTACAACGACGCGGGCGTGACGAGTATTGAGATGCTTGCGGCAAGTGCCGGCATGACAGACGTGTTTTTGCGCGTGGGTATCACCAATGGCATTACCTGTTACGTGTCAACGAACGCGGTACTTTTGCCTGCGGATATTCCAGGTCCCGAAGGTTTGTTCCCCGCAATATTTCCGCTGAACGAAATTTCCATGACGCAGGTGTTTGGCAACAACTGTGGCGGTGGCGGTGATTCGCTGGAAACCGTGCTCAGCGGCGTTATTCAGATGCGCTTATTTTCGGCCGAAAACGTATCGTGGCTTGGCGATGTCGTGGTATCCGAAATGCAGGTCGACATTATTTCAGCGCTGGGTAACGCTGTAGTAGACAGCGACGGCGATGGCGTGGCCGACGATATCGACAACTGCACGTTGGTTGAAAACGCGGATCAAAGAGACACCGATCTTGACGGCTTCGGCAACATTTGCGATGCCGATCTGAACAACGATTGTGTCGCCAACGTAGTAGACCTCGGGTTGCTGCGTACGGTGTTTTTCACCGGTGATCCTGACGCCGACTTCAACGGCGACGGCGTCGTCAATGTCATCGACCTGGGTATTCTGCGCACGTTGTTCTTTCAGGCGCCGGGCCCCGGTCAAGGCATCTGCATACCTGTAGAAGGCTAAGCGCTGCCCAGACTGAGGTGCTAGTGGCGCGTTGCACGGTTCGTGCAACGCCCACGCATCGCTTCGAGCGCCTCGAACTGGTGGCCGACCTGTCGCAGCCGCCGCGTCAATACCGGTAAAGCATGGCGCTCGATTTTTGCGCGCAGCGCGACCGGCCATTCACCAGACGACTGACGGTCCGTGCAGTGCATGGCGTCCAATAGCGCCTGCTCGTCGGGCATGATGTCCACGCCACACGGCACGTTGACGAGAATCGGCTGGCGCGTAGATGCGCCCAGTGTACGCAGCATGGCGGTGATCAGGCTCACGGCTTTTGGCAAACCCGCATCCTTGAAGAAACCGTCCACGAGCGGGCACACGGGCAGGTTGTCTTCGCAGGCGCATACGACGTGGCGCAGAGCCCACAGGAACATCTGTTCGCTCATGGGCAGGTCGCGCAAGTATCTTGGGTTGCTCATAATGTGTCCTGTGTGTGGCTTGATGCGCAAATGATAATCATTCGCATTTAAAAAGCAAGTGTTTTGCCAGAAACATTTTGTGGCAGCTTCGTTCACTAGAATCGCTAACCTGAGGGCTCAAAAAGTGCACTAGAGCTACCTCATGTTCGACCTGAAAAATACCGTTGCCGCGCTCGCGGCGTTGTTGATTTGGAGCACGCCTGCCATGGCCATTGAAGAGCCGGCAAATGATGTCATGTCCAGTTAGCCGGACTATTTCGATGCGCCGCAATGAAGTGCTGATAGAGGTGGAAGCGCGTTAAGTTCTACGGCGGGTCGGGATCGGAAATGGAGCACGGAATGTAATCGCCTTGGGCCACCGCCTGCGTAACACTATCAATCGCGTAGTCCATGGCGGCTACTTCCCCCTCCGACGCCCACGTATCGATGTATTCCTGAAAAGCTGCGGGGCGGTCATCCAAGAACTTTTCTGGAGACAGCCGTATCATTATTTTCCGTCGCTGATCAAGTGCGTCCACACGCGCACGCACCTCATCCGCCAGCTCGGGTTGCCCGTTCGCCTCATAGGCCAGTCGCTGCAAGGATTGGCCGATGACCATGCTCAATAGCTCAGGCGAGCCACGCTCCATGGCGTTGCCAGCCTCAATACAGGCTTGTCTCCAGTTCGCGGATGTTGCGCCGAGTTCTGTGCAGCCCGTGACCAGCGGACCGTAGCCTGGGAACCCAGCCGCGCCCAGGCCAAACCCATACATAAACCTGGCCTGGCGGTCCAAGCCTTGCGCGCTTCGCAGCGCTTGCTCTGTGATGACCGCCCACTCGATATAGTGATTGCTATGTAGCGCGGCGTTTCCGACTCGACGCAAAGCCTGCAACGCATCTTCTTCGCGGCCCGCGACGAGATAACTGGAGGCAATTCGAAGCCATGCGCCGCCGTTGTCGCCGTCAGCTTCAATCAGTATTTTACGTAGGTCGAGCGTGCGGCAGGCGCTGACGGTCGCGTCCGCGCTACATCGATCGAACAAAACGGTGGCCAAAAGTGGGTTATGCGGCAGCTGTTGCAACAGATCGGCGAGCGCTTGTGTCTGGTTTGCTTCTTCGCCACGCAGCAATTGCAGCCCAACCAGTTGGTCCTGCGCGTTGGCAGAGGCCATGACTTGGCGCGCCAGTGCCCTGTGTTCCTCCTTGTAGCGCTCATAGCGTGACAAATCGGCCGGGCTCTCGTTATCGTGCAATCTTTGATCTGCGCACGGCAAACTCGCGGCTGGATCTGCCTCGCTGATGTTGGTTTGCAGCGTTAAATCGGCGCGGTTCACGTTATGAATGTCGGGCCGATCCAGCCCAACAGTGCTTGCGGTCGCGGCTTCGTTAGTTCGCGGCAGATGTCGCGTTTTTTCACGGAGACTTGCCGTCGCCAATACGAACAGCCCCGTGACAATGAGCGCGCCGACGGTGCGACGCTTCAAGCTAATTCCATAAGTTTTTCGTCAGCGATGAAAGACATACACATACGTTACCACTCGTACGTCGGCCCCGCCGTCAAAATGTTGCAGCACGGTTGTTTACAACTGTCGCGTGACATGACAGCCCCAGTTTTTATATGGTAAGTGTAATAACGACAGGGATATCGTGAATGGCTGTGCCGTGAACGCACCGCCAGTGACCAGTAGTACATCACGCAAAGGCGAGTGATTTATGGCGTCCGACGACCGCACTACCACCACGACCGAAACGCGGGTTTCCTCGCACCGTCGGTATTACAAGCTGGCCGAACATCCGCGACCTTGGTGGCCGTGGGGACTGTTGCCTTTGCTCGGTCTTCTTTTGTTGTTTCTTTATGGTGCCTTGCGCACCGCACCTGATATGCAGGCCAATGTCGAAGTGGAAGTGGCCGCGACGATGCGCGCGGCAAACATTGAGGTTGAAGAAGTAGTGGCGGACGGGCAGGGCGTTTTCGTTCGTGCCGTTGCACCGGCCGCCGACGAACCGCTGATTCGTGCCCTGGCCGCCGGCGCGCAGTGCGACACCTGGAATGGACGGGCAACGTGTCCAAACGTTGTGGATATTGCGCTCGCCAAACCTGCGGCGCCGGTTGTCGATATGCCGGTTATCGCCCCGCGCCATCACGACTTTGAGTTCGACTACAACGGCTCGACGCTAACACTGCGCGGCGAAGTGCCGACGCAAGAAGACCGTGGACGCATTGTGCGTGCCGCTACGCGCGACGGCGTGCAGGTGCTCAGTGAGTTGAAGGTGTCCGGTGAACCTGGCAAGCCCGGCGACGCGCTTGCCGCTGCTCGGGCGCTTGGCGTTTTGGCCACGTTCGATCGCGGTCGTGCCACCTGGACCGGTGGTGTCCTGCGCGCGCGCGGACGGGTCGCGACGTCTGAGTTGGCGGACGTATCACGGGCCGTTTTTAACGCGGCCGACGGGCGTCCACCACTCGGCGGTATCGACGTGCAAGTGACGCAGGTAGTCGATCGCTGCAATGAGCAACTCAATGCCGCGCTGACCCGCAGCACCATTCGCTTTCGCACCAGCAGCGCGCAGATCGACGCGGGCAACGACGAACTGCTGCAGACGCTGGCAAGTGTTGTGGCTAACTGCCCAGGGAATCTGACCATTGCCGGGCATACCGACAGCGTCGGTGACGCCGACATGAACCGGACCTTGAGTCAGAACCGGGCGGCCGCCGTGCGCGATGCACTGGTTGCGCTGGGTACAGATCGCACGCGTTTGAGTGCGCGCGGCTATGGCGAAACGCAGCCCGTCGGCGATAACACGACGCGTGCAGGACGCGCGCAGAACCGCCGCATCGTCATCACGATTGATGAGCTGTAGCGCAACTATTTTCAAAAATCGACCGCGGCGCAGACGAGGCCGCGATCGTCTGAAGGGGATCTTGCTATGACGTATCTGCTGCTGAAATACACGCTGTTGTTTTTGCTGACAGCCTTGCTCAGTTTTATTCTTGGGCATTGGTGGTCGCGTCGCAAGTTTGTCGATGTGAGCGAGAGCTTCGAGGCTCTGCATCGCGCCAGTCAGCCCGACACCACCTTGTGGGATCGTTTGTGGCGACGTCTTGATTCAATGCCGGCGCCGAAAGAGGTCGATTTGTCCGACATCTATCAGCGTCTCGACAAATTGTCTGGTGCCGTAGCGGGCATGCCGACGCCGGAGCCGGTTAGTTTTGCGTCTGTCGACACGCGTCTGGATGCGCTCGCCGACAAGGTTGCCAACATCCCGCCTCCGCCCAAGGTGCCGGCGCCCGATTTTTCACCGTTGACCGGTCGCATCGAAAAACTGGAGAAAGCCATCATGGCGATCCCGGTGCCGACAATGCCTGAGCCGGTAAATTTGTCGCCACTGAACGATCGCATGCATGCGCTCGAGACTGCGATAGCGGCCATTGAGCCGCCGCAAAGTCTCGATCCGTTGGGGCTGCGACTGGGGGCTATTGAGAGCGCATTGGCCGGTATCCCTGAGCCGCAAGCGGTCGATATTGGTCCGCTGATCACCCGCATGGGGGCGCTGGAAGATGTCGTTCGCGGGCTGCCCGAGCCGGCCGCGCCGGTCAGCCTCGCGCCGCTGAACGAGCGGATCGAAAAAATGGATCGCACGCTTGCCGCTTTCCCGCGGCCCGAAAAAGTCGCGCTGGAACCGCTCGCGCAGCGGCTCGACAAAGTGGAAAGTGCAGTACGTGGTATCCGTATACCGGACGCGCCCAAGCCGTTCGATTTGCAGCCGGTAAATGTTCGCATGGAAAAAATCGAGCAGGCCCTGCGTTCACTGCCGCAGCCTGAGACAGCGGAAAAAGTCGACCTGCAACCCGTGCATCAGCGAATGGAAAAAATCGAACAGGCCTTGCGTTCGATACCGCAACCTAAAATGCCCGAGCCAGTAAATCTCGAGCCGCTGCAGCAGCGCATGTTGAGTCTGGAGTCGGCGCTGCGCGAAATGCCCGAACCGGCAAAACCTGAGTCGGTGGATCTGGCGCCGCTAACGCGTCGTCTGTCCGACATCGAGCGCCTGGTGCAAAACCTGCCGAAGCCAGCGCCAGGTGTAGACCTGGCGCCCGTCAGCAGTCGCCTGGGCAAACTCGAGAGTACGCTAGCCGCCTGGCCCAAGCCGCAAAAACCGGAGCCGGTTCGTTTGGAGCCTCTGGCCCAACGCATCGAGCAACTTGAGCTGGCGTTGCGCAAACAGCCTGCGCCCAAAGACGTTGATCTTGGGCCCGTCCAGCGCGAGCTGAGTGCGCTTGGCAAAGCAGTGCATGCGATCAAGACGCATCCGCCCGCCGATATCGCGCCGCTTGCCAGCCGTCTGTCTACGCTGGACAAACGACTGAGCCGTTACGGCCGCGCAGAACCGGTGGATCTCAAGCCCGTCGATGATCGTCTTACCAAGATCGAAGCGGAACTCCGTGCGTTGGGACGACGGCTCGCCGCGCCACCGCCGGCACCGAAACCCAAGCCAAAACCCAGGCGCAAGCCGGGACCACGTCTGCTCAAAACGGCGTCCTATGGCAAGAAGGATGACCTCAAACGCATCTCGGGTGTGGGGCCTAAACTGGAGCGCTTGCTGAATAAACACGGTGTGTTCTATTTCTGGCAGGTCGGATCGTGGACCAGGAAAGACGTCGCCATCATGGATGCCCGACTGGAGGTCTTCAAAGGGCGCATCGTTCGCGATGATTGGGTCACTCAGGGCAAAGCCCTGCGCAAGGAGCCCACGTCAGCCAGGAAACCGGCGCGCTAGACGGCGCAACCTTCGAACAAAAAAAGCCCGCCAATGGCGGGCACTTGTTCATCCGGTCGTGTTGTTATTTTTATACTGAGAAGCTCGCGTCAGAGATAACTTCTCCGATCGCCGGATCATGTCAACAGTTACTCCCGGCCAACGGGTGACAAACCATCGTTAGCACCTCGTGAGCAAAGCATGATTCATGCCATCAAAGCGTCGTGCGGGATGGATCAATAGCTTGCCGCCCAAATTGCCGGTTTATGTAAAACCCAATAAAATCCAGCGGTTTGCGTGCCGCGCATCTGTAAACTTCCCCGACTGTTGCGCGCCGCTGTCGTTACATGGCGACAGTGCACGGTCGGCCAGATCTCGTGCTAACGTGATCCTTTAGAGGGGATCTACTAAATTTATATTTCGGGGGAGAGGGTAATGACTCCAGGTACGACGACGCGACGACTTGTCGCGGCTGTGGCGCTGCTGTGGGCGGCGCAAGGCGCGCTGGCGCTGGATACGGATGGCGACGGCACGGTTGATGCGCAGGACAACTGCATAAACGACGCCAACCCGGCACAGACCGATTCGAACGGTGACAATTTTGGTAACGCCTGCGATGCCGACCTGAATGACGACGGCGTGGTTAACGTGGTCGATCTTGGCATTTTGCGCTTGCGGTTTTTCACCGACGATGCGGACGCCGATTTCAACCTTGATGGTGTGGTGAACGTGGTGGATCTGGGCATCATGCGCTCGCGCTTTTTCGAGCCGCCTGGACCGAGTGGTGTGGCAATTGCCAATACGCCTTTGCAGCTGACACGCGTTTACAGTGGCCTTGGTTTCAGCTCGCCTTTGGCGATGCGCATGATACCGGGCGACGACAGCCGCTGGTATGTGCTCGAACGCGGCGGCCGGCTGCGCAGCTTCGAGGCGGTGGACAGCGTTGGCACGCTGAAGCAGCTGATGATCACGCCCGGTGTGGACACCAATTTCGAAGGTGGCGCGCTGGGTCTGGATTTCCATCCGGACTTTGCCAACAACGGATACATATACATCAGTTTCACGACGGAAGGTCCGAACTTCACTATTCCGCTGACCTCACGCATCTCACGTTTCGAAACGTCCATCGATCCGGTCGATGGCTTGTTGATTGCTGACCCGTTGAGCGAAGAAGTGATACTGGCGGTCGACCAGCCGTTTGCTAACCATAACGGTGGCAACCTCTTATTTGGACCGGACGGCTATCTGTATCTGGGCCTTGGCGATGGCGGCTCCGGCGGCGACCCGTCCAACCACGGACAGCGCACTGAAACCTTGCTCGGTGCCATGCTGCGCATCGACGTAGACGTGACGGCCGAAGACTTCGAGAACGGTGTGCGCTACTACATACCGGAAGGTAATCCATTTTCAGCCAACGCTGATTGTGCGGCTGGCGCTTGCCCCGAGATATTTGCCTACGGTTTGCGTAACCCCTGGCGCTTCAGCTTCGACCGCGAAACGGGTGATCTGTGGGCCGGCGACGTGGGCCAAAGTGCACGTGAAGAAGTGGATATCGTGCGCGTGGGTGGCAACTACGGTTGGCGCTGTCGCGAAGGTTTTATCGCGTTTTCAACCAGCGCCGGGTGTCCGCCGCTGGATGAAATGATTGATCCGGTGCACGACTACAACCACGGTCTGGGCTTTTCGATCACCGGTGGCTATGTTTACCGCGGCGACGATATTCCCGGCTTCCAGGGTATGTACGTCTACACGGACTATGGTAGTGCCCGATATTGGGGAATCTACCGAGGCGATTTCGCCGGTGAACTGTTTGATACCACAGGGTCGCCCGTGTCGTTTGCCGAGCATCTGGATGGCGAGCTCTACGTGCTGTCCAGCTCACAAATTTTCCGGCTCGAACTGGCGCCCTAGGCCCGGACGCGTTTCAATAGGGCGGTGGCCGTCAGGTCATCGCCCTTTTTTGTTCGCAAGCTTTGCTCTGGATGTAACCATGACCGATCGACTGACTATTGAACTGCACGACCACGTGGCGCACGTCCAACTCAATCGGCCGGACAAACTCAATGCGCTCGATATGGCGATGTTCGAGGCGTTGAATGCTGCGCCGGCGCAGCTGCGCGCAATGGACGACGTGCGTGCGGTCGTCCTGTCCGGTGCCGGCGCCAGTTTTTGTTCCGGCCTGGACGTTGCAAGTTTCATGAGCGAGCCTGAATTTGCCCGCCGCGCATTCGACGCGGTCGACGGCTCGGCGGCCAATTTCGCACAACATGCGGCCGTTGGCTTGCGTGCGCTCGATGTGCCGATTATCGCGGCCGTTCACGGCCGTTGTTTTGGTGGCGGTTTGCAAATTGCGTTGGGCGCCGACTTTCGTTTTGCGGCACCGGATACACAGATGTCGGTGATGGAAATCAAGTGGGGCATCATCCCGGATATGGGCATTACACAAACTCTGCGCGACATTATGCGTCTGGATCAGGCCAAGGAGCTGGCCATGAGCGGGCGGCTGCTTGAGGCGAGCGAAGCCTTGTCACTGGGCCTCGTGACACGGCTGCACGATGACCCGATCGACGCAGCGCTGAGTTTCGCGGGCGAGCTTGCGGGCCGCTCCCCGGATGCCATCAGTGGCATCAAGACCCTGTTCGATGCGGCATGGCACGGCGCGCCAGCCACCGGTCTGGCGCTCGAGGCATCCATTCAACGCACCATTCTCGGTCATCCGGCTCAGATGGAGGCGGCGCGGGCCGTGTTTGAAAAGCGTGCGCCGGTATTCAAGGCCCGCCAAAAGCCGGATTTGTGATGTTCGACACGCCGCGCGCGTCGCTTGGGCCGTATCGTATGACGCTCTGCCCGATCCCCCGGAGTGTGCCGTGAGCGCCGAAAACCTGCTGCTATTGCTCGACGAAGCGGATGAGTTCAACATCCTTTTGAAAGAGGCGCTGACCCCTGGTGCGCTCGGCGCGCTACTGATGCTTGCCATTGCGCTGACGATCGGCTGGCAGACC
>CAYGSQ010000110.1:0-9079 GCA_964352435.1 uncultured Gammaproteobacteria bacterium
GCGGAGCAAGCCATCAAGCAGGTGTTGCTCGGCGCGTTTCCAACCCACAGCTTCAGCGGCGAAGAATTCGGCGATGTCGCGGGTGATCAGGCCAACGTATGGCTGGTTGATCCGCTCGATGGCACCAAGAGCTTTGTTCGTGGCTACCCATTCGTGTCCACACAGATTGCGCTGTTGCGCGATGGCGAGCTGGCACTCGGGGTCTCGAGCGCACCGCTGTTTGACGAGATGGCCGCGGCTGAGCGTGGTGCAGGCAGCACGCTCAATGGAGACCGACTGCAGGTCAGCGATATCGCCACGATTGAAGACGCGACCTTGTCCTCAGGCAACATTGGCACGCTGGCGCAAAGCCCGGCGTGGTCCGCGTTTGGTGACCTGGTCAGTCGCGTGCATCGCATCCGTGGATACGGCGACTTTTATCATTATCATTTGCTGGCGGCCGGTCGCATTGATGCGGTGATCGAGTCAGATGTGAATATCCTCGACATCGCGGCATTGACAGTATTGGTTGAAGAGGCAGGCGGTCGCTTTACCGATCTGCAGGGCGGGCCGGTGACGCGCACGACAACAACCGTGCTGGCCACCAACGGCCATTTGCATAACGAATTGCTGGAACACATGAGCGCGTTTGGCTGATCGAACTCGTGAGTTGCTAGGTTTTTTGCAGCACCACGGTTACGTGGTTAATGAAAAATTCGCGGAGTGCGGGAATGCGACCCAGCCAGTCCATTGAGCGGATGCAATCGTACTTGCGCTCACGTGCGTTAAGCGAACAGGCGGCAACGATGGCTTCGAAGCGCGCAATCGTCATCTTGTTGAGTCCCGATTCAACATCTGCATAGCGCATGGCGCCGTCATCGCGGTAATGCGCTCGTACGCGCATGATCGTGCGCTCGGAAAACAGCACATTGAGCCACGGCACCGCGCAGAAGAAGTGCATGTGGCTGCCATATGGGGCCAGCCAGGGCGGGCCAAATGTGATGAGAACGATGCCGTCGTGCGCGACCAGATCGGTCATGTGGCGCAGCGCACCCTCGGGGTCGTCGAAATGCTCAAAGCTGTCTTTTGCGATGACCACGTCGAACTGTCCACGTTGGTCCAGCGGCACTTCGTCCGTAAAGGTGACTCTCGATGTATCGATGCCGTGGGTTTGAGCGTTGCGGCGCGCGAGATCAAGGGTGTCGCGATTGGTGTCCAGACCCGTGACGTGACAACGATGGGTTTTGGCCAACGCAATGGACTGAAGACCGGAGCCGCAGCCGAAGTCCAGAACGCGTTTATCTGTCACCAGATCCGCCAGATGCGGATACACGCGATTGAGTAATTCCAGCGCGCCGTCCAGCGAGGTGATGACCTTATGGGCGGGCTCGGTGGGTTGATCAGTTGGCTTGGACAGTGCCAGCAGCAGCTTTTCTGAGAGCATCATTGCCCCTGCACACTCTTTTTTACATTTTTATAGGGTCTAGTTTAGCGCAATATCGGCCGCGCGCTAACTTGCTGTGAGAATTGCTCTTGTGCGCTCACTGCGTGGCGCGCACGTCGATAGACTCAATCTCATCGCCGCTTACTTGTAACATAATCTCCATGGGGTGGCAGCATACGCTGCAATCCTCAATGTAGACGCAAGAGCCGCCGCTGGCGTCGATAAATACCGCATGCGGTTCCCAGCAGTGCGGACAGGTCACCGTCCGTTCTTCGAGCTGCTGGCTCACGGTTGCAGACGTGTCGCCTGCCACGGAAAACTGGCGGTTACCTGACCGTCGGCAAGCTCAAGCTCGCGCGTAAAACGGGCGCGATCATGGATGCGATGCGAGCCACCGCTCCACAATTCGATACTGCGGATCCACAGGCGATAGCCGCCCCAATGCGGTGGGCGCGGGATGTCTGCATCCACATTGTCGGCTTCGAGGCCTTCGCCCATGGGCACATTGAAGCGCTTGGCTTGCGCCGCGACGCTGTCGAGCAACGCGTCGCGGGACGCAAGTTCACGACTTTGCTCGCTCGCCCAGGCGCCGATACGTGAGCCCGCGTGGCGCGACGCAAAATAGGCATCGCTTTCCACTTTGGGTGAACGTACGACCAGGCCTTCCAATCGCACCTGACGCTCATCACGGTCCCAGTGAAAAACTGCCGAGCAGTTGGGATTGCGCGCCAGCTCGTCGCCCTTGCGCGACTCGTAGTTGGTATAGAAAACGACAAACCCCTGGCGCTCATCGATGAGCTTGCACAGCACAACGCGCGCGCTGGGGCGCGGCGGATCAAACCGGGTATCAACCGTGCCCACGATCATGGCGTTGGGGTTGTCGGTGACGCGGCGCGCGTGGGCGTCGTCGAACCATTGGGCAAAATGGGCGACCGGGTTCTCAGGTAAATCGTCTGGCAACATAAAGGATTACTCGTAAAAAAATGTTTTAGCGCAGCGCGTGGCCACCCAGACGGCGTTCGTCCGCACCGACATCAATGGTGCCGTTGGCCGCGACGCGGACGGCGCCGACGCCGCCGAAGTACATCGACATGGGTTCTAGTTCGCGCGTGGCCATCGTGATGGATTCCACCGGCAGACCACGCTCATAAGCCACCCGCTCGCTGCCGTCCAGTAGCTCAACGTGCAATCTTGGATGGGCAATGGCCGCGCCCAGGTTCATCTCGAGCTGCACATGATTGACCAACGTCTGCACCAGCGCACTGGTAATGCGATCGGCGCCCGGTGAGCCAATGGCCAGCACGTCACCTGCCCGTGTACGGCCGACCGTGGGCGCCATGTTGGAGGACAGCCGCGTGCCCGGCGGACCAGCAATCAGTCCGCGTCGATTGAGCTCGATTTCGCCCAGGCAATTGTTCATCCAGATGCCCGTACCGGGCGGCATTACGCCGGAGCCGTAGCCGGCGGACATGGTAATGGTGCATGCCAGACCGGCCCGGTCCGCTGCGGCCGTATTGACCGTCGATGCACTGGCGCGAGCGGTTTTGATCGCGCCGCGGCCGGCCTGCGCCAGTAATTCCCGAACGGCGGTGATGGGCTCGTCGGCCAAATCAAGGTGTTCGAAACGATAGCGCAACACCGATGCCTGAATGTCGGCCAGATGCGCAACCTGCTGCGCATCCCAGCGCGTCATGGGTTGATGCTGGAGCAACGCGAGCATCGCGCTGAGCGTAGCGCCGCCCACTGCCGGTGCCGGGTTGGTGGCGAGTTGCCAGGGGCCGAATCGGGTCACCAGCGGTTCACGCGCAATGACCTCGTACTCGGCCAGATCGCGGGCGGTCATGACACCTTCATTGGCGTCGAAATCCCGCGCAATCAGTCCGGCTATATCACCGCGATAAAGATCGGCAGCGCCTTCGCGTGCGAGATGTTCAAGACTGTCGGCCAGTTGGTCTACGTGCAGCGTGTCGCCAATGCCATAGAGCTCGTCGTTTTTGTCGTGCAGGGCTGCCCGACTCAGCGCCTGCCACCCGTAAACGCTGTCGTGGGCATACTGCAAATAGGTGTAGGACGCCTTACTCATCGGAAAACCGCGGCGCGCGATATCGATGACCGGCTCCATGAGTACGGACCAGGGCAGGGAGCCGTAGCGCGTTGCCGCCAAATCGAGCGCAGCAAGGGCACCCGGTGTGCCGACCGAACCGTGTCCGACTTTGGTGACGACGCCGCCACCGTATTCGAGTGTGACGTCCCAGGTGCCGCCGCCGAGGCGGGCGGGCGCAAGACCGCGGCCGGGCATTTCAATATTGCCGTCGAGTGTCACCGGGTCGCCGCGTTCAGGCCATACGGTGATGTAACCGCCGCCACCCAGTGAGCAGACGCCCGGTTCGGTGACAATGGCGACCAGAGCGGCCGCTATGGCGCTGTCGACCGCATTGCCACCCGCCGCCGCAACCTGCGCGCCAGCATCGGCGGATAGTTGCGTACTGGAGGCTATGCCAACACGCGCCGTCACGCCGTGCTCCCGCACACTGATGCTTTGCGATGCGCGCGAGGCTGGGGTAGTTTTCGTGTCATAGGGCGGAGCCGCCTGCTTGAATCAAAGAACGAATCGTATTGTGCCACGCCAGGAAATAAACGGAATCCAAATGCACTACATCGAGGCGGGCTCCGGCGAGCCTCTGGTGCTGCTGCATGGACTTGGCTCCAGTTGTCAGGATTGGGAGTATCAAATCCCCGAGTTTAGCCGGCGCTATCGCGTTATCGCGCCCAGCTTGCGCGGTTTTGGCGAAACCGAAATCCCCGACGGACCGCACTCAGTCAAAACCTGGTCCGAAGATGTGGTCGCGCTCATTCGCCACCTCGATGTCGGGCCCGTTCATTTGTTGGGGTTTTCCATGGGCGGGGCTATTTCGTTCCAGCTCGCGGTTGATCATCCGCAGATGCTGCGCAAGCTGGTGATCGTCAATTCGCAGCCCAGTTTCGCGCTGGACCACTGGACCAAACATATGATGGTGCTGACGCGTATCGCGATGGCGCGTGCGGTTGGCATGTCACGTCTGGCGCGGTTTGTGGCCAAGCGCATGTTTCCCGACCCTGAGCAGGCCGGCACCCGCGCGCGCATGATTGCGCGACACAGTACCAATGATCGAGCGAGCTACATCGCGGCCGTTAATGCGCTGGCGGGCTGGAGCGTTGAGGATAGGCTGGGCTCGCTGACGACACCGACACTGATCGTTGCGGCGGACAATGATTTCACACCCGTGGATGAAAAGCGTGCGTTCGCCAGTGAAATGCCCGACGCACAGGTTGTTCAGGTGGACAACAGCCGTCACATCACGCACATCGACCAGGCCGACGTGCTCAATGCGCTGGTCATGGAGTTTCTGCGCGAGCGCTAAATCAGATTAAGCACGATTGTGCGTTGGTCATACTTCACGACCAGCGTGCGGTTGCTGCGTCGAACCACGTCCAGCGTGATCGTCTGCTCGCCGACATTTTGCTCAATGTCACCGTTGATTAAGCGCTCTTTCATGGCTTTGACATCCAGCGCCAGAGTCGTGCCGCGATCGGTCAGGCGGCCGCACAGGTAGGCACGTCGCGGGTCACGCGAATGTTGTTCGCGCAGAATGAATTTGCCGCTGGGCGTGACTTCCAGTTGCGTAAATACGCCGTCCGCTGTTTCGCTTGTCCAGTTACCCGTGAGGCCCTGTGTATCGTTTGAGTTTTGCGCAATAGCACTACTCGACAATAGGATGAAAACAAAACACAGCGTAGCTTGGATAAGGCGCATTAACGGTTCCTCTTGAATGGAGGACCACAGTAGCAACGCGGATTGATAGTCGCTGTGATTGATTACGCATCTCGCTCGCGTCACGGGCGAAATTCACGTTGAACTTTGACCCGCGTCACAGTGCATCTGTGCCGAGTATGGCTAGGCGCTACATAATGCGGGCAAGTTTTTTCGCAGCCGAAAGATCGGGCAGGCAGTGATAATGCATTATGAAAATTCGCATTGTTATTTCGGCCGGGCCGCACGGGTTAACGCGTTTCGATGACCTGCATTTAGGCTGTGTCACAGAGCGGATTTTCTTAGGCCCTGGCCGTTGGCGTTATGTCTTTCGCGAACACCGCAAATGTTCAAATTTGTGACCGGCGGCGGCGCGCGATGAGCTTGTATATTCCACACTCGGGCTATGGTTGCGGTATTTGAAAACGTTGAGCGCATTGATGTCGGGGAACTTCATCTTGAATATGAAGATCACGGTCAGGGCGATGTTCTGGTTTTGCTGCATGGGCTCGGCTGCAGCGCGCGCGATTGGGGTCTGCAAATTCCAACCCTGTCCCAACACTACCGCATAATTGCGCCAAGCCTGCGCGGCTTCGGCGGCAGCGATAAACCGGGCGGGCCGTGCAGCATCATGCAAATGGCTGACGACATTGTTGCACTGCTCGATGTCCTCGGCATTGATCGTGCGCATGTGCTTGGACATTCCATGGGCGGTGCGGTGGCGCTACAGTTGGCTGTGGCGCATCAACATCGTCTCGATAGTCTTATCGTAATCAACTCTCAAGCCAGCTTTGCCGTGCGCGACTGGCGTCGTTATTTCACCCTGTTGATGCGCTTCATGATGAGTGAGTCGGCAGGTATGGAAAGACTGACCCGGTTTGTGGCGCGCCGCCTGTTCCCGCACGACAGTCAATCGTCGTTGCGCGCGGATATGGCCAAGCGCTATAGCGCCAATGATCGCCGGGCTTTCGTTGCGGCCCTGCAGGCGCTTGCCGGCTGGTCCGTAGAAAACATGATTGACACGGTGACCTTGCCGACGCTGGTGCTGGCGGGTGACAAGGACGTGGCGCCGCTCGAGCGGTCACGCGCTTTTGCACGTCGCATGCCGGATGCCAGTCTGCAAGTCGTTGCCGACAGCGGACACGCGTCGCCGTTTGATCAGTCGGACGTGGTTAACAAGCTCGTGCTGGGATTTCTGAAGACCATGCTCTGGGGGCGGCGACAAGGGCCGCGTCTTGGGCCTGAAGCACGCAAAGGTAGCGCGCCCAAGCACGATGCCCCGCGCCAATCTCTGCATTGACCGTTGCAAGGCCGCGCGCGCCTGCGCGACGCTTTAGTCCGATGAGCGAGCTGGCGCAACCGGCGGGTCGATCAGATTGAGCACGCCCTTCACTTTTTTGTCTTTGACAATGCGTGCGCGCAGAGGCAGATGCGCGCGCTCGGGAGCGGCCCAGAACGTGGTCCGGATGCCGGATGCTTCACGTGAATGGGAATAGCGATAGAGATCGTCCTCCGCTCCCTCGTAGTTGACGTTAAACCGCAACCGACCCTTATGCCCAACGACGTCGTACCACGGTCGTTGCTCACCCACGGACAAGCCCTGCATTAATGCAACCTGCATGACGAGTGTGTTGGATACGCCCGGCTCGATATCGACCGAGCGTGTGTCGCCCTGGTACGTGATAGCCGCAGTTTGATCCGCCCAGTCATAGGTAACCTGAACGTTTCGGTCCTCGCCGCTTATGTCATCGCGGCGCTCGAATGTGCGGGTGAGAAGTGCGCCGTCGACGTAGTCAAATTCGCTGTACTCGTAAATGGTGCCGCGCTTGAATACGGAGATCAGGCCCTTGAGCTCGGTCCATGATTCGATCGCAAAACGGTCATCACCGAGACGACTTAGCTTGAGTTTGGTTTGACCGCGCGCGATGCCAACTTTGGCGTCGTAGACGGCGGTGAAGTCGTCAACCTGCCACGTTGGCTGGGCATGGCTGAACGTCGTGAGGAGGACCGCGGTGCAACTAAGGGCAAGATTTTTCATCGCCTTAGTATGCAGATTTCTGCGGCCCAATTTGTATCAAATCGCTACAGGCTGTGCAGCAGCTGCTCCAGCGCACCGGTTTCGTTTGCGACATAAAGTGCGGCCGCTGCCACGATCAGGCCCGCCAGCACAGCAAGCGTGATTTTCACGACGCTATATGGTCGTTCACCCTGCACTTTCCCGGTGCGCGCATTGACCACAAAGCGATACGTTTTTTTACGAAAGCGAAAACCGGCAGACCACACCGGCAACAGCAGGTGTTTGAATTTGGTATCGCGATGACGGGTGTCGATGCCCGTAATGCGCTGGTGGTCACCACCGATGTCACGCGCAACGTCACCTCGAATGACACGGTCCATGACGGTGACCGCTTGCGCGAATCCTTCGTCGAGATCGACCTGGTAGAACTCGCTGCTGAAGCCGCTGAGGAACTGCTCGTCGTAGCTCGTCAGGTTTTCGAGATCCCACGGACCGAGGCGATCGGTAATCTTGCGCGGCAACGACAGGGACGCACCGATTAGAACGTCGTCAAAGAAGCGCTGTACGCCTCCACTGACCGGCGTCCAGCGAATTTTGGTGACCATGCGTGTGCGCCGCACGCGTCGCCCGTTCTCGACGGTGTAGTAGGTTTGCGGGACCGTATAGTTCACGCCCCGCTGACCGTGATAGCGCGTGCGTGTGTGACTGTCATAGGTCCAGTAGGGCACATACACACCGGTCAGACGCTGATCCCGGCGCGCGTGGTTTTTCATCGCGCTGGGCGCAAACCACAATCGCGATAGCCATTTTTTATACGCACCCATGGCGGTATCTTCGTCGATACGAAACGGCAGCAGGGACTCGGGTTTAATGTGCCGGTTGTGGCCGGTGCCCTCGACAATTTGGGTGCCGCAAAACGGGCACTCGCCCGCGTGGACATGCGTGTCGAAATCAAACTCGGCCGCACAGTTTTCACACTGTGTGGAGGGGCGTGTGCCGGCCGGTGGCGCGTCGGCCAACGTGCGCAATGCTTCGTCGAAGTCGTACTCGACGATGACGCCATTGCGGATCTCGATCGGTGTGCGATGACCGCAGTAGTCGCACTCGAGTTCGCGGGAGCCGGGCGCAAACAGCAACAGCGCGCCGCACTGGCCGCACGGAAACCGTTGGCTGCCCGGCGCCGGGCTTTGCCTAGGCAAGGCGGAGGATCACGTGTCGATCAGGCGCCCGGCAGCGGCGGTGGCTGATCGGAGAACAGTTCGTTCACGTCCGCGATCTTGCCGGCGTCGGTCCAGTCGTCCATGCCGTGCATCCACATAAGCGTGTCACGTTGGATGTCGCCCTGGCCGATTTTGGCGCGCAGCTCAGCTTTGGTGAACGGACCCGTTTGGTGACCGTTGGCTGCAACGTAATAAGGTGCTTCAACCGGAATACGCGGCGGCGCGGCGCCGCGCTCGGCGCTCCCGCTACCTGGCGCACCGAGTGATTCGGTCATGCGATGGGCCATCGCAATACCCATGCCAAGGCCGACGCCGTCGCCGGCGCCGCCACCCGGGTTGGCGGCTGCGGTCGTCAGTGCTTCGGCGGTTTGGTAGCTTGCGTACTTGCTCAGATCGCCAATGACGCCCATCGACGTGCGCTTGTCGAGTGCTTTCTCGACTTCAGGCGGCAGGGAAATGTTCTCAACCAGCATGCGTGTTAGATCAAGCCCGTATTCCTTGAATTCGGATGCGATCTTGGCGGTGATAAAGGTGCCCAGTTGGTCGTAGTTGCCAGCCAGATCGAGCACCGGAATGTCCGCCTCGCCGAGAATATTGGCAAAGCGCGACACAATGAGGTTGCGCAGCTG
>CAYGSQ010000111.1:0-7913 GCA_964352435.1 uncultured Gammaproteobacteria bacterium
ACAAATCCTGCAGGTACGCGCAACCGTGGCCAACCGCGCCGCTGGCCCACGGCCGCTGCCCCATGTCCGGGTGACGTTTTATGACCGCTTTGGTGACGAGAGCTTTGTCCGCACGTTCCCGCCTGGGGTCTACGGCACAGATACGCTGGACGACCGTATCCCGCGGGGTGGCCAGACAGAAGTGGCGGTGGATGTGGTCAATATCGACGCTGAGGGCATCACGAACTACCTCGTAGAAGCCTGCGCTCCCTTGGGCAACGACCAGGTTAGCTGCAGCGCATCAAACACGGGCCGCCGCGACAATCGTTGATGCGCCACAGCGCGAGGGCGGCTATCATTGGCGCCCCTTTTTGTCCGTCCATGCCCATGAAAATCGGCCCCTATCAATTTGCCAACAATCTGGCGCTCGCGCCGATGGCCGGCGTGACGGATCGTCCGTTCCGCGATCTGTGCAAATCGATGGGCGCGTCCTTTGCGCCCTCCGAAATGGTCACCTCGGACACCCGACTCTGGCACACCGACAAATCGCGTCGACGCATGGATCACACCGGCGAAGACGAACCGCGCGTTGTGCAAATTGCGGGTGCTGATCCGGCCATGATGGCGAACGCCGCACGCTTGAACGTGGAACGCGGCGCGCAAATCATCGACATCAATCTTGGCTGCCCCGCAAAGAAAGTATGTAAACGAAAAGCGGGCTCGTGGTTACTTAACGACGAAGATTTAGTGCGCGCTATTTTAGAAGCGACGGTCGATGCCGTTGACGTGCCCGTCACGCTAAAAACACGCACGGGTTGGTCACCGGAAAAACGCAACGGCGAACGCATTGCAACGATTGCACAAGACGCAGGCATCGCCGCACTTGCGATTCACGGACGCACACGCGAATGTCGTTTTGGCGGCCACGCTGAGTACGAAACCATACGCGACATTAAGCGTGCGGTGAGTATCCCGGTTTGGGTCAATGGCGACATAGACTCAAAAGAAAAAGCGCGTCAAGTTCTAAATTTCACCGGCGCGGACGGTGTCATGATCGGGCGGGCTGCACAGGGCAGGCCTTGGGTTTTTAGGGAGATAGCGCACCACTTGAACCCGACGGCGCAACAAGACGTCCGAAGTGACACTGACATTCGGGAGGTCCGTGATATCATGCGCGTCCATTTGCAGAACCTCTACGCCTTCTATGGGGAATACACAGGCGTACGAGTCGCTCGCAAACATCTTGGTTGGTATTTAAAAGAAATTGACGGTGCCACCGATGTGTTGTCGCACGCAGTTCGTGCGACGTCGACGTCAAAGCAAATGGCGTTATTGGAAAATTGGTTTGCTGATGCAATCGCGCGCATGGATGTCGCCGCATAAGTCACTCACGTTTTTGCCAACAACGTACAGAATGACCACAGTCACAGGGAGTGCATATTGTGGTGCGCATATATCAACCAAGAAAGAAACGGAGCGTGACGCATCGTGACCAACAACGTGTCGTCGATAGACCACTCGAATTTCGCTAATGGCTCTACGCCGCCACTTAGCGACATGACTGAACAAGCACTCAAGCACTACTTCGAAAAACTTAACGGCCATCCGCCCGTCGCGCTCTATAACTTTGTTATGCGTGAAGTGGAAATGCCGTTGTTTCGAATGGTGATGGATTTCACGCGCGGCAATCAATCGCGCGCGGCAGATATCCTGGGTATCAACCGCGGTACTTTGCGCAAGAAACTCAAAGTATACGGCCTGAGCGCATAGCGCAGACTTCCGCTAACCCATTGAAAATGTGAGGCTTTAATGCCGGTGAATAAAACCGCTCTACTCAGCGTGTCGGACAAAACCGGCGTGGTAGGCCTCGCAAACACTCTGGTTGCAGCGGGTTACGACCTGCTGTCGACCGGGGGCACCGCCAAGCTGCTCACCGATAACGGCCTGAGCGTTACGCCCGTAAGCGAGCGCACCGGCTACCCGGAAATTATGGACGGGCGCGTCAAGACCCTGCACCCGAAAATCCACGGTGGACTTTTGGGTCGCCCGGGTACCGATGACGCGGTAATGGCCGACAACGATATTCGCGCCATCGATCTGCTCGTTGTCAATCTTTACCCGTTCGCCGATACCATCGCCAAGCCCGACTGTACATTCGATGACGCTATCGAAAACATCGACATTGGCGGTCCGGCCATGCTGCGCGCTGCCGCCAAAAATCACCGCTTTGTTTCGGTCGTGACTGACCCGCACGATTACGCGGCGATCGCCACCGCCGTGCAATCGCCGGACGGTCCCGACGACACACTGCGTTTACGCCTGGCCCAAAAAGCGTTCCAGCACGTAGCCAGCTACGACGCGATGATCGCGCACTACCTGGCTCAGGCACAAACACCGCAAAGCACCCTGCCCGCCGTGTTTACGCAATCGTTTATCAAACAAACCGATTTGCGCTACGGCGAAAATCCGCACCAGCACGCGGCATTTTACGTCGCACCCGATGGCGCCAGCGCATCACTCGGCAAGTCTGTACTGATTCAGGGCAAGGCGATGTCGTACAACAACATCGCCGACGCCGACGCAGCGCTTGAATGCGTCAAACAGTTTTACGAGCCTGCATGCGTCATCGTAAAACACGCCAACCCCTGCGGCGTGGCCGTCGACGAAAACGTGCTCAGCGCTTACAAACGCGCGTACAGCACGGACAGCACGTCTGCGTTTGGTGGCATCATCGCGCTCAACCGAACGCTCGACGGTGAAACGACGGAAACCATCCTCAGCAAACAGTTTGTTGAGGTAATCATCGCGCCGGAAATCGACGACGCGGCCCGCGCACTACTGACCAGGAAACCCAACGTACGCGTCCTGACCACCGGCTGGTGGGACATGACGCCGGCCAACAGCCTGCACACCCACAAAGTGGGCGGTGGACTGCTGGTGCAAAGCCGCGACGTCGATTTGATCGACGCGCGAGACCTCAAAACGGTCACTAAACGCACACCCAACGAACGTGAGCTCAAAGACCTCCTGTTTGCCTGGAAAGTCTGCAAGTACGTCAAAAGCAACGCCATCGTCTTTGCCAAGGACAGCATGACCATTGGCGTCGGCGCGGGCCAGATGAGCCGCGTTTACAGCACGCGCGTCGCGGCTATGAAGGCCGCCGACGCCGGACTTGCGGTCAAGGCCTCGGTCATGGCCTCTGACGCGTTCTTTCCGTTCCGCGACGGTCTCGACAGCGCCGCCGAACACGGCATCAGCGCGGTGATCCAGCCCGGCGGCTCCAAACGCGACCAGGAAGTCATCGACGCCGCCAATGAACACGGCATTGCGATGGTCTTCACCGCCATGCGCCATTTCCGGCACTGATATGAACGTACTGATTGTCGGCGGCGGTGGTCGCGAGCACGCGCTGGCCTGGCGCACGGCACAAGGCGCTACGGCCACCAACGTGTATGTCGCTCCGGGCAATGCCGGAACGGCGAACGAGGACGGCATCACCAATGTCGCGATAGCCGCCAACGATATCGACGCACTGCTGAGGTTCGCGCAGGACAACGACATTGGCCTGTGCATTGTGGGTCCGGAAGAGCCGTTAGTGCTCGGCATCGTCGACCGTTTTGACGCGGCCGGTATCGCCTGCTTCGGCCCAAGCGCAGGCGCGGCGCAGCTCGAAGGCTCGAAGGCTTTCATGAAGGACTTCCTCAAACGTCACGCCATTGTGACGGCACGCTACCAGGCGTTCAGTGACCCGGCGTCCGCCAAGGCCTTCGCCGACACTCTCGGGTTACCGGTGGTCATCAAGACTGACGGCCTGGCAGCAGGCAAAGGCGTCATCATCGCGACCACCACGCACGAAGCCCACCGCACGCTCGATGCGATGCTCAGCGGCGAGGCCTTCGGTGACGCAGGCCGCAAAGTCGTGGTCGAGGAATTTCTGGCCGGCGAAGAAGCCAGCTTCATTGCAATGGTCGACGGCGACGACATTCTGCCGCTGGCCAGCTCACAAGATCACAAAACGCGCGACGACGGCGACGTTGGCCCCAATACCGGCGGCATGGGAGCTTACTCACCGGCCCCCATCGTGGACGAGACCATGCACGAGCGCATCATGCGCGAAGTCATGCGTCCGACCGTCGCCGGCATGGCCGCGGACGGTTATCGCTATCGCGGTTTTTTGTATGCAGGGATAATGATCGACGCTCAGGGCACACCGCGCGTGCTTGAGTTTAACTGCCGCTTCGGCGACCCCGAAACCCAGCCCATCATGATGCGCTTACGCAGCGATCTGAGCGCTCTGTGTCTGGCTGCGTGTTGCGGCGAGCTCGGGCAGCATCAGGCGCAGTGGGATCCGCGCCCGGCCTTGGGTGTGGTGATGGCGGCAGGCGGCTATCCGGCCGACTACGTAAAAGGCACGCCCATACGTGGGCTGGATGCCGACACCAACGAGACGTCAGCAAAGATTTTTCACGCTGGCACGGCCACCACGGACAGTGGCGTCGTCACCAGCGGGGGGCGCGTGCTGTGCGTCACCGCACTTGGCACAACCGTCGCCACGGCGCAGGCTGCCGCCTACGCGCTGGTCGACAAAGTTGCATTCGACGGCGCGCATTTTCGCCGCGACATCGGGCACCGCGCGATCAGCAGAGGCTGATCACGAGCCCCGCCTCAAACCCGCGCCATTCGATCGGCACCACGTATGAGCGTATCTCGCTCGGTACCTGAATTTTCTCTGATTGCCCGGTCACCACCACCGGCGCCGAAATCATAAATTCCTTACCAAAGAACTGCCGCGCGTTGCCGGATATGGTGTTCGCCACCTCACCGACCACGTCGCACATGTTTTCGTGCGAGGTTTCTTCTTCGCCAAGGCTGGTCAACAGATCCTTGACCAGCACCTGCGGTGCGGTAAAAAACACATTGCCACGTTTGTCACCACTGACACCGATGATACCCGTAATGCCTTTCGCGGCCGCGGCCCGCGTATTCATCAGATAGGGCGTACCGACAGAGGCTGCCTCGCCGCTGACCTGCGAAAAATAGTGAATGGCGCCGTCAATAAACACCGTGAGGTCCTGCTCTCTCATGTCAGTCCCTCATTAATTCGGCCAGCGCATACGACAGCTGAGCATCAGAGAATGGTTTGCACAAGAAGCCGTTGGCGCCTTTCTTTAACGCCTCAATGGCCGTCGCCTTGTCAGCCAATGCTGAGACCACGAGAATCTTGACCGACGGGTCGGTGTTGACCATCTTTTCCACGCACTCAATGCCGTCCATTTGAGGCATGGTCAAATCCATCGTCACAATGTCTGGCTGCGCAGCGTTAAAGATCGCAAGCGCCTCAACACCGTTTGAGGCACGACCGATGATCTCCAGCGAGTGCTCACCCAGACAGCGCGCGATCTTGCGCCGAATAATGCGCGAATCGTCCACAATCAAAATCTTGTGCAGACCGACCGCCTGCTCTGCTGTCGCACTCATCAGGCGGCGACCTCCGTTTCGGTTTCGCTGCTATGGGCGGGCAAAAGGACGGTGAATGACATGTGCTGACCCGCCTGGGTCGACATGCGTACCTTGCCGCCCAACGCTCGAATCGAATGACGTATTACGTCCATGCCAATGCCTCGTCCGGCATTGCCGTCCACTTTTTCCGCGGTTGAAAAACCGCGGCGGAATATGAGCGCTAACGCCTGACGGTCATCAAGCTGGTCGACCTGATCAGCCGCAATGAAGCCGCGCGCCAGTGCGGCCGCGCGAATTTTCTCGACCATCAGACCTCGACCATCGTCGCGATAGGTCATTTCAAACTGGTCACCCACACGTTTGAACGTCAAGGCGATATGACCAAGCTGATCTTTTTGCATCTGCAGCCGTTCTTGCGGGGTTTCGATGCCGTGGATCACGCCGTTGCGGACAAACTGCACGCAAATGTCCTTGATGGCTTTGCGCAGCTCGGCCGAGACGCCCCGCATATTAAATCCGTGGCAGGCAACTTCCACTTTTTTGCCCTGCTCCTGAGCAATGCGATTACCCAAAGCACTGAGCATGGCGGGTACGCCCTGACGCTCTGTCTTGCGGGCGTCAACGCGTTGGCCAGAGTCGTTGGCCGCGGCAGGGATGACGGCGCCGGTGCGAAATTTTGCCAAATCGCCAACCAGTTTCCGCACCAGGAGAACGTGCCCCATAAGCTCGTCCAGACGCATGGTCAGGGGCAGGAAGTCACCACCACTAAGCGCTGTGTTGTGTTTGAGTTCGACGACCCGTTCTTCAAGTTTGTGCGCCAGCTGAGCCAGCGAGGTCAGCCCTAGCGCGCCCGCCTCACCCTTCACGCTGTGTGAGCGACGGAAAATCTCGTCGAGTTTTTGCAGATAATCGCGTTGCGTCTGCCCCTTACCTTTGAGCACCGTGTTGATCGACTCAAGATCACTTTCGGCCGAGGCAAGGAAATCGTTCAGCACGCCCGGTTCAATATGCAGTACGTCCATCATCAAATCGATTTGTGAACGACCCTGATCGCGGGCTTGCTCAAGCATGTTCTTGAGCGCGACAGTTTCGGTGATGTCATCAACCGTCACCAGCAGGTGCGAGAGGCTTTCATTCACGACCACGCGTTTGAAACTGAAACACAAATAGCGCGTAACGAAGCCGCCTTTATCATCACGAAAATGCACTTCAACCCGATCGAGCGGGTTCAGGTCATCGACCAGACGTTCGTTGATGCGGCCGCCGAAAAACAGGCCGATATAGTCGCGCGCGGTCTCCAGCGTTTTCTCGGGGACCATTTCTTTCAATAGCTCCAGGAACGCCTGACCAGCCAAATCCTTACGCCGAAAAATGGCGGCCGCCGCACGGGAATATTGCGAACCAAAACGCATTTCCTGATCGAGCAGGAACAGGCCCTGGTTTACCGTGCTGAGAATTTCGTCTTTTTCCTGCTCGGTATTTTCAAGAGCGGTGTCCGAACGACGCAGGTTGCCGTGAAAGTAGCGGACGATCAGTCCAAACGCGCCCAGCGCCAGCACAATCCCTGCAATCTGCAGCCAGCGTGCGAGCTGCGCACGCGCCGCGGCATTGCGTTCGAGACCAACAGCCACTTCGTTCATGTGTTTCAGCAAGTTGGCACTGACGTTGTTTTCCGCAGAAAACACAATCGCCTCGTACATCGCGCCTTCGAGTTCGGCCTCAATGTCGCCCACTTCAAAGTCGGCATCGCGCTCGATGCGGCCTTCAAAATCCGCGACAAATTGCGCCTTGGCACGAAACGCCTGCCATGCCATGGCGGCTTCCTGCATCGATGGCTTCAGTTGTGGGTCGGTGAGCGGCGCAATCGTTGCCCGTGTGCCGGCGGGCGTGGTCACCTCACCTCCGATCTGGAAAGCGGTCAGGGTCTCATCAAACAAGCGGAACGAAGTCTTGAACTCTTCCAGCGGCTGATCAACGAAATTGCCGCTGCCCAATGCGTTATCGGTTTGCAGAAGAGCTTTCACCGTCTGCTGCGACAAGGTCTGCTGACGCGCTGCAAGGTTTACAAGCTCAGTATCGCGGGCAAACTGCGCCGCCATAAAGAAGTTACCCAGAAGCAAACCCGCTTCGAGCACTACAAACAGCGCAATGGCAAAGATAATGCCGGAATATTTTCCGGGCTTGAGCTTTTTCATCGACAACGTCACTCCGAATAGGGCCAACCGTGCCGCGGCACGGGCTGCGCTGATGCAGGAGTGATGTCGTTAGGTCGCCACAGGCGACCGCGCAGAACTCGTACACTGCCAGCGGATCGCTCTATCGTAGGAGAGGCCGTGCAAACCGACAGTGATCGGTTTCACAATTGATAAGCAGGGGAATCCCTGAGTTAGCGCAATATGTGAAGCAGGTGAGGCTTGCGACCATCACAACGGCGTTTTGCGCGAAGCCGCCCGCGACGCTGTGCACCGCTTGAT
>CAYGSQ010000111.1:7923-8917 GCA_964352435.1 uncultured Gammaproteobacteria bacterium
CCGCTTGATGCGGCACAACCGCCACGACACGGACGCCGCGCCACCGATTTATGTAAAGAAGCGCCTAGCGCTTCATCGACTCAAAGAAGTCGTTGTTGGTCTTGGTATCTTTGAGCTTGCCCAGCAAAAACTCCACCGACGCAATCTCGTCCATGGGGTGCAACAGTTTGCGCAGTACCCAGATCTTCTTGAGCTCTTCCGGACTGGTCAGGAGTTCCTCCTTACGCGTACCGGAACGGTTGATGTTGATAGCCGGGAAGACACGCTTCTCGGCAATGCGCCGATCCAGATGTACTTCCATGTTGCCAGTACCTTTGAATTCCTCAAAGATCACATCGTCCATACGTGAGCCTGTGTCGACCAGTGCGGTCGCAATGATCGTCAGGCTGCCTCCCTCTTCGATGTTGCGCGCAGCGCCAAAGAAGCGCTTGGGTCGATGCAACGCGTTGGCATCTACACCACCGGTCAGCACTTTACCCGACGACGGTACGACCGTGTTGTAGGCGCGTGCCAGGCGGGTGATCGAATCGAGCAAAATGACCACGTCTTTCTTGTGTTCGGTCAGGCGCTTGGCCTTTTCAATCACCATCTCGGCAACCTGCACGTGACGACTGGCTGGCTCGTCAAACGTACTGGACACCACCTCACCGCGCACCGAGCGCGCCATTTCGGTGACTTCCTCAGGCCGCTCGTCGATAAGCAAGACGATGAGATAGCACTCGGGGTGGTTGTGGGCGATGGAATGCGCAATATTTTGCAGCAGAATCGTCTTACCCGCTTTTGGCGGTGACACGATCAGACCACGTTGGCCTTTGCCGATCGGCGCGGCCATGTCGATAATGCGGGCCGTCAGATCTTCGGTGCTGCCGTTACCGATTTCCATTTTGAGACGTTCGCGTGGAAACAACGGGGTCAGGTTTTCGAACAGTACTTTGGTGCGTGCGTTCTCGGGCCGATCCATGTTGATCAGACCGACCTTGAGCAGCGCAAAGTA
>CAYGSQ010000112.1:0-8845 GCA_964352435.1 uncultured Gammaproteobacteria bacterium
CGGCGTTACGCGCCGCCATATCGACCGTGGCAAAGCTCATGAATGGCATATCGGCAATCAGAAAGGGACGATGCAAGCCGCGCGCCACCGCGGCGCTGTGGTAGACGATTTCATCCATGGTGACCGGTACCGTCGTCGCATGCCCTTGCACGACCATGCCCAATGAGTCACCCACCAACACTACGTCCGCCCCGGCCAGATCGACGGCCAGGCCAAAGCTTGCGTCGTACGCCGTAATGGCCGCGAGCTTGTCACCCTCGCCTTTCATTTTACGCAAGGTCGTCAACGTTACCGGCGGACGCTCGCGCGCTGCCTGCTGCAAATGGGTGTACATCGTGTCTGTCCTCTAAAGCGGCGTGTCGCCCGCAGGATTGTAAAACTGGCGACCGCTGCGCAGACCCAGTATCTGATCGAGAAACTGCGCGAAGTGCCGCTCATCGTCAACAAAATTGGCGCGATCTGCATTCACGATCAGTAAAGGCGCGGTGTCGTAGTGATGGAAAAAACGCGTATATGCATCACTGAGGCGCTGCAAATAGCGGTCACTGATTTGCTGTTCGTAGTCGATGCCGCGTTGCTTGATGCGTCCCTGCAGCGTCGGCACACTGGCTTGAAGGTAAATGACAAGATCCGGCTGCGGCGCGTCGATCACCAGTTTTTCATAAACCATTTCATACAGCGCCAGCTCGTCATCATCGAGGGTTAGCTGCGCAAACAGGCGGTCTTTATCGAGCAGAAAATCGGACACACGAAGCGGTGCAAACAAGTCCGCCTGGCGCATGTCCTGACACTGACGCGCGCGCTGAAACAGGAAGTGCAGCTGCGTCGGCAGTGCGGCACCGCGGGGATCCTTATAAAAGCGCTCGAGGAACGGGTTTTCCATCGGTTGCTCAAGGACCAGTTCGGCACCGACGAATTCGGCCAACTTGCGCGCTAGCGAGGTTTTACCTACGCCGATAGGGCCTTCAATCACCACAAAGCGATAGCGGCCCGGCCAATTTACTGCCATGGAATCAGGTCTGCCTTTTACACGGTTTAAGCCACCGCCCGCGGACCATCATAGCGCGACCGAGCCGCGCGAGCGCCAGTTCAAAGGTGCAACCTGGGTCAGGACCGTGTCGTCGACCGCCGCAGCGTGCCTTTGCAAGCGACCCGCACCGGGTAACGATAGTGTGGGCGCGACGTCCAATAGTGGCAGCAGTACGAACGCACGCGTGAGCATGCCCGGGTGCGGGATTTGCAGCGCCGGCTCGTCTATGCGTTGCTGACCGAGCGCGACAATATCAATATCGAGCGACCGTGCTGACCAGCGCGGCGCCGACGCATCGCGGCCGTGACGCGCTTCAATTTGCTTGCAGGCCGCGAGCAAGGCGTGTGCATTCAACGTCGTCATGACGCCAATCACGGCGTTGAGATAGTCGGGCTGTTGGCTGCCGTCTAGCGGCGCGCTACGTACGACATCGGACACCCGATAGACGTTAATCGACGCATGTGTGTCGATGTCATATACGGCGTCATCGAGGTGCTGTGCCGGCTGGTCCAGATTGCTGCCGAGTGCAAGGTAGGCCGGGCACCAGCGTGCGCGTGTCATGAATCGGGCGTGGTATTCGTTGCCCCGCCGCGTGAACGTCTACGCCGACGACGCCGTTTTTCGGCCGGTCGCGGAGTCTGGTTTTCCGGTTGCACCGACGGGTCGTCTTGATAATCCGTCCACCACTGCGCCACCTCGGGATCGGCGTCGCCGCCCGCCGCGCGCAGCACCAGCAAGTCGTAAGCGGCACGGAATCTGGGATGCTGAATCAAACGGTCTGCGTTACTGGCGCGGCGGTTCTCAAACCGGTCCTGCATCGCCATCATGTCGCGAATGGGATACATGATGCGCTTGGGAATCGTGACGTGTGACTGTTGCGCGCGAACAATTTCGTCGCAGGCATCGAGCATGGCGCCGCGCGGACGCTCGCCGTTGGCGATGCGTACCTTGGCAGCCCGCGAAACCGGCCCCCACAAAAATACGGCCAGCAAGAACATCACGGTAACCGGGCGCTCTTCACTGACACGCACATCGGTATTTTTCATGGCCGCATCGAGCATGGCCACCAGCGGCTCGGCATCCGGTTCTTGCAGGGTGTGCGCGCATGATGGAAACAGGTGCTGAAACAGACCGTAGCCCTGCATCAGTTCGTAAGTACGCTCAGCGTGGCCGGCCAAAAACAGTTTGATGGTCTCGTCGAACAAACGTGCCGGCGGCACATCTGTGAGCAGCTGTCCCAACTGAGCAATAGGTGTCTCCGAATCCGGGTGCACCGAAAAACCCAGCTTGGCGGCGAAGCGCACGGCGCGCAGCATCCGCACGGGGTCTTCACGGTAGCGCGTAGTCGGATCGCCGATCAGCCGCATGACGCGATTACGGACGTCCTCGACACCACCGGTGTAGTCCCAAATCGAGAAATCGGCAATGTTGTAATAAAGCGCGTTGGCGGTGAAGTCGCGGCGCCATACGTCATCGTCAACGGTGCCGTAGACGTTGTCGCGCAGGATACGGCCGCGATCATCGATTTTTTTGTCCTGACCGTTAGGCTCGTTGTCGTCGTGCGCGGCGCGGAACGTCGCCACCTCGATGACCTCGCGGCCAAAATGCACGTGGGCCAAGCGAAAACGCCGCCCAATCAGACGGCAGTTGCGGAACAGTTGGCGAACATCTTCCGGCGACGCGTCCGTGGCGATATCGAAGTCTTTGGGGCTCAAGCCCAACAGCAGATCGCGCACGCCACCGCCCACCAGGAAAGCCTGATAACCACTATTGTGCAGGCGATAGAGCACCTTCAGCGCCGGCTCGGAAATGTCGGCGCGAGATACGTTGTGCTCGGGGCGCGGAATGATAACGGGCAACGAGGATTTCTCGTTGTTATGGTTGTCCAAGGACGTGATTCTCTCGCACAGGCGTGACCAGAAGTGCAGCATCATAGCACTGTGAGAGGCAAGAACACGCGCAATTGCGCGATATGGGCGATTCGCGGCGTGCCCCGAACGAGGCACGCCGCGGATTCACTGTCCTATCCGCTGCAGCTCGCGACGGCACTTGGGCCTGGCGCGCCAAAAAACGCGCTGCGCATCAAGCCCAGGTCCACGACATTGACAACGCCGTCAGAGTTGAGGTCCGCTTGCGCATCACTGCTGAAGAACGCCGTGCGCAGCAAGCCCAGATCAACCACGTTGACGATGCAGTCATTGCTCAGATCGGCATCGCATGCGTTGCCGAAGCCGTCGGCGTTGGCGTCGATCTGATTGGCATTCGCCACGTTTGTGCAGTTGTCGACATCGTCACCGATATCGTCGTTATCGCTATCGACGCAGCTATCGGTCAGACGGGTGAAAACAAACTGACCGAAAGGTACGACCGCGCCGCCCACTTCAACCAACGGACCACTCAGGAGTGAAATTGGCTGCGGCGGTTGGGTGTCCTGATTCGACGCAATAAACGTCGCACCACTGTCGGTGCCGGAGTCATAGCCAAACAGCGGCACCGTTAGTGACTCGACCCAGTTGCCATCGATCAGCAAGTTCTCGCCGTGAGTACCGACGAACCAGTCCGGGCTCGGTGCGATCATCGTGATCAGGGTAATGAGCGGGTAGTCCGTATTGACGGTAAACGTCGTCGACACGTTGCCCGGGGAAATCGATACGGCGCCACCATTGATGCGCGCCAACGCGTTGCCCGCATTCACAGCCGCATTGACTTCATTATTCATCTGGCTGACCGAGCCGGTCTCAGCAACAATGGATACGCCTGCGCTAGCCAGTTGGCCCGGCGCCCAAAATTCAATGTCGGCACTGTGCGCCGCGCCGACCAGACCCGAGAAATGCGCGCTGGAAGGAAACTGAACCGGCAGCGTTTGCGCGCTCCACGTCGCCTCGAAACGCACGCTGTAATCGGCAGATGGAGAAAACGTGCAGCTTTGGGCCGCCGCATGGACGGACGCGGCGCAGGCGGCAACGGTGGCCGCAGCAACAAAAAGACGGTGCAACATAATGGCATTCCCTGTGAAAACAGCCTGCGAGTATCGCATCGAATTCTAACGAAAGAGTCACGTGTGGCCGCCGTTGTGGCTGTCTCGCTACAGCAGATTATGGGACCATCTTCGCCATGCACCAGCCGATCAATCCCTATCAGTCCCCATCTGCCCCATTGCCGCGCAGCGAATCGGTCACACGCTCGCGCTTGCTGGAGTCCAGACGCGTGAAAGCCATGAAGGCACCACGCTGGCTCACCGATGGCGTTGGCTTAATGTCCGGGGGTGCCGTTGGCATCATCGTCATTTTATTACTTATAGCCATTCCGTACTCTGTGTCGGCCGTCCTTGAGTACCGGCTGGAACGCATGCATTACTTACTGGTCTACCTACCCGGCCTGCTGTTTGGCCCGCTCTCCACGGTTTGCCTGGGCGGCATCATGGTGGCATTTGAGCAACGGCCCTTCCAGGCTAAAACGGCGATCGACGCTATGCGTGCCCATCTGGTGCCACTTGCCGTTCTGGGCGCACTGACGTCAATCGTGTTTCTGACGGCCAGCCTGATGCTTGGCTTTGTGGCCTATTCTTTCTGGGGTTCCGAACTCACTGGCCTCGACACGCTGCAACCGCTCAAGGGTGTCGCACTGTTGGTGCTAGCGGTAGCGGCATTCGTGGCGTTCATATTCTATCTTGCGGCCGCGTGGTTTTCGCCCGCGCTTGTTGCTATTGGCAACGTGCGCCCCGGACGCGCTATGGGCCGTTCTATTCGGGCCTGCATGACGAATTTTCTGCCCTTTTTGCTTCTGATTATCGTCAGTGTTGTGATTTTTTTTGCCGTTATGTTGCTGATTGGGGTGATCGCCGGAATCACCGTCGTGCTGGTTAACGTTACCCGAAGTTCCATGTCGACCGATTTCGCGCCGGAAATTTGGGAAGGTTTCGGCGTCGTATCGGGGCATGTCATTACGGGCATTTTATTTATCTGGGTCGCGGCCACTCAGTACTGCAGTTTTGTCGACGTGTTCGCCGAAGATGCGTGATGGCAACGAGTCTGAACGGCGCATCGCGCTCGCGTCGCGATTCGCGTAGACTTGGGCTACGAAGCCATTCCTAGTTCAGCGGGAGGTGCGCTAATGCGCCGCATCATTGTCATCTTTTATGCCCTGTTCACCGCGCACATCAGCAGCGCTGCGACACTTGGCGACGACGACCTGCAGAGAGTCGCACGCAGCGCAGACGCGCTCAGGGTTGTGGCGCGTTTCGATCAAGCCTTGCAGGATCGTGAACCCGACGCCATCGCCGCCATGCTAAACGAGATTGCGAACGAGTCGCGCGAAGTTTTGCAACACTATCTATTGGTCGAAGGTGCGTTGCGTCTGGCCCAGCTCGACGCCTCCCCCGCAGCCACGGCAGCCCTCGAACAGATGGCGCAGCGTCCGGTTGCCGTGTGGATTGAGCACGAGCACGCGGGGCGACGCACGCCAATCCCAGCGTACGATCCGGCCGCCGCTGCACGCTACGCACTAAAGCGCCAACAGACCGCGCGCGACGCCGCCCAACTTGCATCATTACTCACACGCGGTGCACCGCTATCAAGTGCGTCGAGCGCCGCGTCCCGGACGGCCGCCAGCGCCCTTGGCAAAACTCAACTACGCGAATCGCTGCCCGCACTGAAACTTGCGCTGAACGACAATCCCACGCTTGGCGCGGCGCTCATCCAGGCGGCCCAACAGGTCAACGACGCTGAGGCATTGTCGCTGGTTATCCAACGCGGACATGCGGCGGATGCCCACAGCGCTCTGCGTGCAGCGTCCGAATTCGACGGCGCGCTGGATCGGCGCGTGCTGGACGCGGCGATAGCGCGGCCGGAAACGCGTTCTGCGGCGCTCTATCAACTGGCACGCGATGTGGCGCAGGACCCGGCACTGACACCGCAACTGATGGCATGGCTGGACCACGACGCGACGGCGCTGCCAGCAGCGGCGGCCGTTGCGCAGCTCGACCGCAGCGATCTGGCGGTAAGCATTGGCCAACAGTTGGCCACCGAAACCCGCGCTGATCGCGCGCATGCACTCGCGCTTGCATTGATGCTAATGCGCAATGCGCAAGCTCAAACAAGTATCGATGCCTACCTCGATAACCCGAATGGTTTACCGGAACTTAAATCGAAAATGGCCGCCCGGCGTACGCAGGTGACGCCATGAGAATACTCATCGCAGTCCTCGCCGCGTGGTTTTTTGCGTCACCCGCGAACGCTCAATGCCTGTTTGATAACAGCGGCACCATTACCAATCCCAATGAGGCGAGTTGCGCGAACGCTCGCTTCGAGATCACCGAATTCGAGACCGGCAGCGATAAAATTACGTTGGGCTACATGCCACCGCTACCGGTCGATTCGTTAACCGCCGTAGACGGGTTTCGACGTTACGATTCGCTGCACGCACAACATCAGGCGCTCATGCTGGGCACCAACAATGTGCGCGGCGACATCGTTGGGCAAACCTTGTCAGGTCGCGATATCTGGGCCTACCGAATTGGCGACAGCGACAACGTCACACCGGCCGGGCTGGCCGAACCGGCAGTGATGATGAACGGTGGCATCCACGCGCGCGAATGGCAGAGTCCGGAAGTCGTAACAGAGGTCTTCGAACAGCTGGTCGAAAAATCGCAGGACAGCGGCGTTGGCCAGTATCTGGCCGAGCACCTTAACGTGGTCATTTTACCAGTGATGAATATCGATGGATTTATCCAGACACAAACGTTCCCAACGCAAGTCGCGGCCACCGATCGCCAACCGCGCGACGGTCGCATGCGACGCAAAAATTTGCGCGGACCGGCAGGCGGGGCCAACGTCGACGCGGATATCGACACCTCCACGGACCAGTTCGACGGCGTTGATCTCAATCGCAACGCACGGCACGGCTTTGGCCTGAACGACGGTTCGTCAAACAACCCGATCAGTTTGATTTATCGCGGCACCGGCATTGCATCCGAACCCGAGACGGATGCATTAATGGCGGCGGCCGATCTCGGCCCCGGTGACCGACTGCGCTTTTATGTCGATGCGCATTCGTTCACGCGCGTGCTGCTGATACCGTCCACTGCCAACACGCGACGCAATGCACTGACCAGTGCACTGGCCAGTCAAATGCGTGCCGTGTCGCAGTTCCGTTACTTCGTCTCAGTTGACCCGGCCGGCAGCCAGATTGGCACGACCGCCGACTACTTCGCGATCGAATACGACATTCCGTCATGGACGCTTGAAATCGAACCGCGCACGGGTGGGCAGGACTACGGTGGCACCGGTGCATCGCATTCGGGTTTCGTCTTACCCGATAGTGAAGTCGCGCGGGTGCGCGATGAGATCGCCGACATGACACTGTTGGGTTACTACCGTCAGGCCGGACCGCCAGCGGTCACCGCCGTGCAGATTTCGCGCCGTAGCGACGACTCGGTGGTCTATCGTGCCGACTGGCAAACCAATGCCGCAACCGGCACACGCAGCTTGCAGGTGTCGGTTGATGACATGTTGCGCGACGACGAAGGGTACCGTTTGTGGGTCGCGTTTGATAAACCAATGCGCAGCACGGTCGACGGGATCACGGCCGCTCAATACGCTGGCCAAAACCCTGCCCCGCTGGGCAACATCTCACTTGACGCAGGCGCCGACACCGCTGATCTGCAGGTAGCACTCGCCGGCGATCTGACCAGCTGGCTGGGCGCCAGCGGTGGTGCACCCAACGGTTACCACCGCTATCAGTTTGACGCATTTGCCGTGGATATTGATCTGCCATCGCTCGCCGCACCCCAGTTGTTGGCGCTGTCGCTTGATGTCCAGGACATGTCGACGCAGCCGTTGGACGCCAACCCGGCGACCGCCGTCGATTGGCAGGGCGGGCACTGGGTAAATTACGACGATGAATTTGCAACCGCCGGCGACGCGGGCGGCGCAGATTGTACGCTCAGCATCAAGGCCGGGCCCGCTGGCGCCGCGCCGCCCGCAGCCACAGCCGTTGCATGCAAAGCCACGTTTGTAGCAGCACCGGCGCCACCGCCTTCGATTCCAGTGGTCACCCCGCAAAGTTCCGGCGGCGGCGGTAGCAATGCGCCATGGGTCATCATGCTGTTGTCGTTTATTGCATGGCGCCGTCAACGATGAACAGCACCGTCGAACCCGATCTGACGCATCCCGCGCTGTGGCGACGCCTCGCGGCCATGGTGTACGACTCGTTGCTGCTGGTGGCTGTACTTATGACCGCCACGGCCATTGTGTTGCCGCTCACGGGCGGCGAAGCCATTGCGGGGCCCGTGCGCTGGCCGTATCGCGCCTACCTGTTGTTTGTTGGCTGCGGGTTCTTCGCGGTCTTTTGGCATTTTGGCGGCCAGACGCTGGGCATGCGCGCATGGCGCTTGCAGGTACGTGGCGCGTCGGGTCCGGTGTCGTGGCGTGAAGCGTGGCTGCGCAGCCTGGCGGCAATTGTATCGTGGCTGCCGCTGGGGCTTGGTTACCTGTGGTCTTTATTTGATGACGAACAGCGTACGTGGCACGACCGCCTGAGCGGCACCAATCTGGTGGTCATCCCCAAGCGCCGCATGAACTAGCGTACCCGCGACATCATCAAAACAGTGACCAAAGCCAACACCAGCGCGGGCAAAAAGGCGGTCAACACCGGGTTGATGCCATACACCGCGCCGCTGCTGGCAAGCGTACTGCTGGCCAGATAATAGGCCACGCCAAACAAAACAGCGACCACTATACGCGAGCGGGACCCCGTCGAACGCAACGAGCCAAAGAGATCGGGGAGCGGCAGCAGCGTCATCAAGAACACGGATAC